>JAGAQS010000379.1 GCA_017622635.1 Ruminococcus sp.
ACCGTTCAAAATTTGCCTCCCGTGCCAAAGAAAGACTTTTCTGCACGTACAGCGGTTACAACGGTGAGGACTTGTCCGATTTGGTTACTTTCGGATTCGCCTACACCGAACGTGTGGGTGCTGTTACAATAACGGGAAACAGTAACGGCGTTATTACAGAAATAAGCACCTACAGAGACAAGTTTCTTACAGAACACGTATGACATATAATATAAAGGGCATATAAGCCTGAATATGTTTTTTTCATAAGGAGAATGTATGGAAAACCTTATCGGAATGAACACGCTCAAAGAGCGTGAAACGGGACAGGTTGAAAATATGTCAATCAGCGGAAAAATGAGAAACCGTCTCAGCGATTTGGGACTTATTGAAGGGACGTGTGTCGAATGTCTGCATAAAACATCATACGGCGGACTTTCGGCGTATCTGATAAGAGGGGCAGTCATTGCACTCAGGGCAGAAGATACATCATATATAAAAGTAAGACTTACCAAAAGAAAAAATCTACAGCGTTGTTCATAAATAAGTTTAAGCCACAGCACTTTTTTACTGTTTAGTAAAAGTACTGTGGCTTTATTATTTACAAACCGTTTTATAATTGTTACTGATAAATTTATACTGTATGTCCCTTTGATTTTATTACGTCTACTACCTTGTTTACATATTTACGACAGGTCTCCTCGTCTCCCGCTTCAACCATGACACGTACAACAGGCTCTGTACCGCTTTCACGCACGAGTATTCTTCCCGAATCTCCGAGAGCATCTGCCGCTTCCTTTACAACTGCCTGAACATCACTGTCAGACTGTGCGACTGATTTGTCTTTTACACGGACGTTTTCAAGAACCTGAGGATATACCTTGAAAGGTTCGGCGAGTTCACTGAGTTTCTTCTGACTTGACATAACAGCCTGCATTATTTTAAGACTTGTAAGAATACCGTCGCCTGTTGAGGCGTACTTTGAGAAAATAATGTGTCCTGACTGTTCACCGCCGAGACAACAGTTATTTTCTTTCATGTATTCATATACATATTTGTCGCCGACTGCTGTTTTTGCGTAATTTATTCCTGCCTCGTCGAAAGCCTTGAAAAGTCCGAAATTTGACATAACAGTTGCTACGACGGTATTATTTATCAGTTTGTCACGTTTTTTCATGTACGTGCCGTATATATAAAGAATATGGTCACCTGTTATAACATTTCCCTTTTCGTCAACGCACAGACAGCGGTCAGCGTCACCGTCGTATGCAAATCCCACGTCAAGACCTTTTTCAACAACAAATTTCTGTAAAACTTCAATATGTGTCGAACCTGCATTGTCATTTATATTTGTTCCGTTCGGTTCGGCGTTTATTACATATGTTGTTGCACCGAGAGCATCAAACACAGCCTTTGCGATGTTCCATGAAGCACCGTTTGCACAGTCAAGACCGACTTTCATTCCCCTGAAAGAGTATACACCGAGTGAAATAAGATAACCTATATAACGGTTTCTTCCTGCGATATAGTCAACGGAACGACCGATTTTTTCATTTTTTGCATATGGTATTTCCTTGATTTCCTGACCGTCAAAAACAAGTTTTCCGTCAAGGTAATCTTCAATAAGTGAGATTACACTGTCCTCCATTTTTTCACCGTTGCTGTTGATGAGTTTCAGACCGTTATCATAGTAGGGGTTATGACTTGCGGAAATCATGATTCCACAGTCAAAACTGTCAACTCTTGATATGTAAGCAACAGACGGTGTTGTTGTTACATGAAGAAGATATGCATCCGCACCTGAAGCCGTAAGTCCTCCGACAAGTGAGTATTCAAACATATAGCTTGAACGGCGTGTATCTTTTCCTATGATTATTCTCGGAGCGGAGTCATCTCCGTTCTTCTTTTTTACTTCTCCGTAGTACCAGCCGAGAAAACGTCCTACTTTATAGGCGTGTTCGGCTGTAAGATTTTCGTTTGCTTTTCCCCTGAAACCGTCGGTTCCGAAATATTTTCCCATTACAAAAGCTCCTTACATTGTATTAAAATATATTATAGTATATATAGATATGCAGATAAAGCATATAATATTAATATTATATCATGTATTTTCAATACAGTCAATAACCGATAAAAGAGTTTTTATTCATTTTCCAACTTGTCATAAAGCTCCTTTATCTTTTCGTGCGTATAAATGAAACATGGTATAAGTGACTGAATAGTTTCACATGAAATTCTGTCAGAACGTTCGTCAAGAGTTTTGACAATGTTGTCTATTTTCTCATCAATGACACTACTGACAATAGTTTCTATTTTTTCTTCCAACATTCTGTCAAAAACTTTTTCAATGCCCGACACGCCGTAAGTTCCTGTACGTCTTATAGACGGCAGGACTTCTGACGTTACCCAATGCTTGAAATTTTTGGCACTTTCAAGCTTTGACGAAAAAATAAGAGAGTACAAACCACTTTCATTTATTATCGTCATTTGCTGAATACCGCCATTTGTAAGGACGCCCCATTTCAGGGCGTCCATTTTATCCACATATTTTGCTATTGCATTTCTTGGCTTAACATAGCCTAAAGCTCTCGCTACGTCAGCACCTACAAAATACAGTTGACCATTAATTTCAAGTGTACGTATTTCGCCAAATTCTTCGTTTTTGAAAATCTGAATTTCGTTCATAAAAAAAATCATTCCTTTCCTTAAATATCCAAAAAGCATTGAGTAATAACGAAAAACGCTTTTCTTAATCGAAAAGCGTTTTTTGGTTTATTGCTTTAACGGAGAACAACTCCTCCGCCTTCCCATGCGGCACTTACTTTGTTGTAAATCTGGGACATTACTTTACTTCTGCGTTTTTTGTAGAAAGTAGATATACCGAAATAAATTATTACAGAAAGACCTGCCCCTGCTATAAGAGCACTCCACCACGGAAGAAGTCCTGCTATCATAGTAACAACCATAATAAGCCATACAAGTACTATACCTACAATAATAGGGATTCCGCCCGAAGCCATGAAAGAGTTATTACGTACTTTTATGTATTTTCTGATTTCGTTTGTTGTAAGGTTGTCCTGATAACGAGCCACAAAATTATCTGCACTTGCCCATTTTGAGAACTGTTTTACATCAGCAAATTTGGCGGTATAGTCCTGCCCGGTACTTGTTACACGATATTTTACAGTTACACCGTCGCTTTCGGTCTGAGCGCCCATAATATGAATGACTGTACCGGCTTCTGCCTGACTTTTGAGACTTTTTGTTATAAGAT
>JAGAQS010000041.1 GCA_017622635.1 Ruminococcus sp.
AAAAATCAGTCCTTTTTGTTTATTCAAATGAAAAATATGTTATTTCCCATAAGCAGTGTGCAAGAATAGCGGGAGGTGAGAAAAATTTTAAAGTTTCCGGAGAAACATTGTATTCAGGAAATTCAGAAAATTTGTCAATACCTACTATGGAGTATAAGAAATCATCATTATCGTTTACGGCACTTACGTCAAAATAAAGTGAAGTATCATTTTCGTCAAATGATTCTGTGAACTCATATTCTCCCTGTTGGTTTTCCCTGAATACCTGTATTATAATACTGAAATTTTCACTGCATAAACATTGATTGTCCGAATTTTTCAGCCTGTCGTATAACTCACGGAATTTTCCGGTGTGTTTATTTCCGTAATGTAATTCTATCTGACGGGCGACTTCTTCAAAATCATTAACGGATAATATATCTTTTATTTTCATTATTAATTCCAGTCGTATTCGTCATTATAGTCGCTGTAAACGTCGTCACTGTCACTATAATCGTTATAATCATAGTTTTCAGAATCGTCCGTATCGGAAGATTCGTCCGAAATACCGTCGTATTCGTCGGAACTTTCGGAGACTGTGAGTGTATGTCCGTTTGTACGGAAACCTTTACCCGTAGTAATTGTTATTTTAAATTCTGTTTTTTCAGCGGTTGTAACGGTGGTTGACGGTTCGGTTGTTGTTTCCGTTGAAGTTTCGGTTACAGCCATAACATCGACATTTTCCGCACTGTTCTGCCTGTGGATACTTTCACGCCCGAGACCTGCCGTGAATTTTTCAGACGGTGTGATAGGAAATTTGACGAAAAACAGCAGTGCCAGACAGGTCATGACAACAAAGCTGATACATGATACCATAGTAATTATGGTAGACTTTTTTAATCTTGAAAAAAAGCCCTTGCTCATAACAGAAAACACGCTCCCAGAAAGTTATATTCATATATAATTGTAATATATAAAATGAAAAAAGTCAAGTAAAATGTCGAAAAAAGAGTTATAAATTATACGCTTCCTTTTATTCTGTTTATGGCACTTTTTTCCAATCGTGACACCTGTGCCTGTGAGATACCTATTTCCCCCGCAACTTCAACCTGAGTTTTTCCCTTTAAAAAACGCAGATAGAGGATATTTTTTTCACGTTCACCGAGTTCCTTTATTGCGTCACGTATGAAAAGTTCGTCAAGCCAGCTGTCAACGTCATTCCTGTCGCCTATCTGGTCCATGATATACAGTGTGTCCTCCGAATCGGAGTAAACGGGTTCATACAGTGAAACGGGGTCGCTTATGCTTTCGAGTGCTATAACAACGTCGGAACGTTTTTCACCTATTTCGTTGGCTATTTCCTCTATATTGGGTTCACGCTGTAGTGAAAAGGTGAGACGTTCCTTAGCCTGAATAGCCTTGTATGCGAGGTCACGGAGTGAACGGCTGACTTTTACCTGACTGTAGTCACGGAGATGACGGCGTAGCTCACCGCTTATCATGGGTACACAGTATGTTGAAAAACGTACTTCTTTTGAAAGGTCGAAATTATTTATAGCCTTGATAAGACCCATAACACCTATCTGAAAAAGGTCGTCAATGTCCTCACCCCTGCCCGTGAATTTCTGTATTACACTGAGGACAAGACGCAGATTTCCTTTTATAAGTTTGTCCCGTGCTTCCTTGCTGTTTGTTTCTTTTATTTCTTTGAGGAGTGCTATTTTCTCCTCTTCTTTGAGAACGGTAAGTTCAGATGTATTTATTCCCGAAATTACTACTTTATTGTAAGCCATAATAACAATATCTCCCGAGTATAATTGTGATATTGTTATTATTGCCTGAAAATAATGCAATAATCACAGGTAATTTATTACATAAAGAAAAAACGGCTCTCCGAAGAAAGCCGTATGTTTATTTGTGTTATGAAATTCTTTTGCCTTTGCCCTTTTTGCGTTTTTCAATCGGTTTTTCCTTACCGCCCATATCCTGAAATACAGGTTCTTCACCGTCGGGTTCGTCTTCGGCAAGTTCGGGGTTTACTTCACCGATACTTGCATAGTACGGGTTTATAACGAATTTCTGAATCACGGGGTAGCTGTTGAAACAGGTTACAAACCACACGAACGCCATAGGCATGAACGGTATAAGAGAGAGGAAAAGCGGTCTCATGTAGATGTAGAGAAGAAACATTCCGACGGCTGTCACGGCAGTGATTATAAAAGTAATAATATTCTGTTTCAGTGCGACAAAAGCGAGAGCAAAGGAATTTTTGATAAGATTTTTGAGTGACAGGTTTGTTGCGATAAGCATGAGGAAAATATAGTAGTTCATCATCATTATAACTATTGCGAGACTGATAGTTATAATCATTGGAATATACATCAGTTTTGTTCCTGCCTGTTCCGCAAGAACGGGGTAAACCTGAATTGATGCATAAACCGAAAGCATGATAAAACAGTCAATAAATCCTATAAGTGAAGCTTTTTTGAAATTAGCCTTGAAAGCCTTGAAAAAGTCGTTTACTATGAATGAATGTTTTTCAAGTACGTAATTACGCATTATTTTTGTCATTCCTGCGGTTGCAGGTCCTATGTTTACCACAAACAGTACAAGTGAAATTCCTGCACATATCAGTGAGACAACGCCATTCGGTATAAAGCTGAGAGATGCAAGTATTAAGAATATGGGTATAAAAAAGACAAAGTAAAGCATATTGACTTCTATCAGTTTCCAGAATTTTCTGAAAAAGATTTCAAAAAATAACCGCAGACCTGTTTTTTTCGGTGCATTTTTTGCAATGCCCGCACCTCTGCTTTCGTAGTCGTTTGAAAATATTGACAATTTTTATAATCCTCCGTTTTGTTTTAATAATCATCTCAGTCCCGAAAATATATAGTTCATTACAGTTGCAAAAACCGAAATAATAACCGATATGACGGCAAGTACGGCAAACTTGAGACAGTAAAGCCTGAAATTTTTTTCACTGTGGGAAACGTCTGCGGTAAGGTACAGGAAAAGTGAATTTGCCGAGCGTATAAGTTCACGTACTGCGAGAACGGAAATTAAAGTCACTGCTATACATTCGGGAAGAATCAGCAACAGCACCGACGGCATGGCGTGCATACCTTTATTTATGTACTCACAGGCTGTTGACGCTCCTATACCGAAACCACGGTATATAAGCATAATTATACCGACAGGCTGTCCGAATGACGATATTCCGAAAAGAAACGCCGTTCCGACAAAAAGCAGAAGTGACAGTGAAGTATTTCTGAAAACTTCGTATATTGTATTACCGCAGTGAGCAGGTGAGAAGTACTGGTGTATCAGCGGATTTTCCGCCGAATGTCCCGAACCGTAGACCGCCCCTGCAAGTATGCCGACAGATACCGCAGTACAGAGCAGAAAAAAACCGAGATGCCTTTTTTTTGTTTCCGTATAGTTCAGATGTTTCATGTGGGTCATGTCCTTTCTTTTTATTAAAAAGGATATGCCCGTTTTTTATAAATCAGAACATAATTTACTTTGAAAGTTCATAAGCTCTTTTTGTACAGCTTTCACAGCAGTTCTTTACCGTTTCCGTGAGATTTCCCTCATAGAGTCTGTCA
>JAGAQS010000380.1 GCA_017622635.1 Ruminococcus sp.
ACCTATCCGGAGTATCACCCCGATACAAATATAGCGACTTTCAGAGTTGACATAGACGTTGCGACGTGCGGAAAGATTACACCCCTTACTGCACTTGACTATCTGATAGGAAGTTTTGATTCCGATATAATTACAATGGATTACCGTGTAAGAGGTTTTACACGGAATGTCAGCGGTGAAAAACTTTTTATCGACCATAATATAACATCTATTCAGGATTATATTGACAACGCTATTCTGGATAAGTATGACGCAGTTGATGTCAATGTATATCAGGCTAATATTTTTCACACGAAAATGCTTATAAAAGAAATCGAATTACAAAATTATCTTTTCAATACAGATGTCCGTGAACTTTCACCACGCAGCAGGCTTGAAATAATGAACAGTTTACGGAAAGAAATGATTGAAATTTTCAGCGGAAGGAATGTTTTTGAAAATGGGTCTTTCACAGATTAATGCACCGATTTATGAGGCTTTGAGAAAGTTCAGACGTATGCGTGTTGTACCTTTTGATGTACCGGGTCACAAGAGGGGGCGTGGCAATATGGAACTTACGGAGTTTCTCGGTGAGGACTGTATGAGCGTTGATGTAAACTCAATGAAACCGCTTGACAATCTCTGTCACCCCGTTTCCGTAATAAAGGACGCTGAAACACTTGCGGCAGAAGCATTCGGTGCGGTAAATGCTTTTTTCATGGTAGGCGGTACAACTTCGGCAGTACAGAGTATGATAATGTATGCGTGCAAAAGCGGTGACAAAATAATCATGCCCCGTAACGTTCACAGGAGTGCGATAAATGCACTTATTCTTTGTGATGCTGTACCCGTTTACGTTAACCCCGACGTTAACAAAAAACTTGGTATAGCTCTCGGAATGTCAGTGGAGCAGGTTGAAAAAGCTATTGAAGAAAACCCCGACGCAAAGGCGGTTATGGTAAATAATCCGACCTATTACGGAATATGTTCCGACCTGAAAAGAATCACTGAAATCGCACACGCACACGGTATGCTTGTACTGGTTGACGAGGCACACGGAACACATTTCTATTTCGGTGAGAATTTTCCTGTAACTGCAATGCAGGCAGGTGCGGACATAGCGTCGGTGAGTATGCACAAATCGGGCGGAAGTCTGACACAGAGTTCATTTCTGCTTATGGGCAAAAATATAAATTCCGACTATATGAGACAGATTATAAATCTTACTCAGACAACAAGTGCATCATATCTTTTACTTTCAAGTCTCGATATCTCACGAAAAAGACTTGCACTCAGCGGACGTGAAATATTTGCGGAGACCGTTGAAATGGCAGAGTACGCACGTTCCGAAATAAACGAAATAGGCGGTTATTATGCATATTCAAAAGAACTTATAAACGGTGACAGCATATATGACTTTGACGTGTCTAAACTTTCTGTTTATACTTTGCCTGTGGGACTTGCAGGAATTGAAGTCTATGACCTGTTGCGTGACGAATATGATATACAGATAGAATTTGGCGACATTGGAAATATACTTGCATATATTTCAGTTGGTGACAGGAAACGTGACATAGAACGTCTGATAAGTGCAATGTCGGAAATAAAGCGACGTTTCGGCAAATCGGGTGCAGGTATGCTTACACAGG
>JAGAQS010000381.1 GCA_017622635.1 Ruminococcus sp.
CCATACTCACACGCACCGAACGTCTGTAAAGAGGGTCACTGCTTTCAGGTGTAAGCAGTACAGCATCAATATTCATTGCGGTTGCGGAACGTATGACAGCACCAACGTTTGTCTGATTCATAACGTCCTCAAGAACGACTACCCTTGAAGAACGTTTCAGAATTTCCTCTGCGGACGGGTTTTCCCTGCGTCTCATTGCACATAAAATTCCCTGAGTAAGTTTAAATCCCGTAATCTTAGTAAGTACATCACTGTCGGCTGTATAAACGGGAATGCCCCCGCACCGTTCAATTATATCTCTTGCCTGACCGTCTATATACTTTCTCTCCGCAAGAAGTGAAAGCGGTTCATAGTCGTCATCTAACGCAAGACGTATCACTTTCGGACTTTCAGCTATAAAAATACCGAGTCTGTCGGGTTCAAAATAACGTTTAAGCTGAATTTCGGAAGTAATTGTATATGGTCTTAAATCTTCCGATTCAAGATTGTCTGTTTCAATTATCCGTGACATCATCTTCCTCCGTCATACTGATAGGTTTTATGTTCTGTACCAGTCCTTTTGTACCAAATACGGCAACAATGAAATCACCGTTTTCGCTTACGATTTTCATGATGTACGAATTTTTATCGCTCTCAACAGTAAATTCTTTTACTATAAATTTACCGCTTACTACTTTCGTGTGCATTTCCCTGACACCGAAAAAGTCAAGCGTCACACTTACTTTCTCCCACTCTTTCCATCTCGGTGACGGCTTTTTAACGTCATGGTCGGTGATTATATCCATTGACAGTCTGCCCGCAAAAGTTTCACTTCTCACACAATCAATCTCCGAACCGATAAAATTAAAATCGTCTCCGAACGTATCATAAAGTACAAAGCAATTATATATACTTTTCATAAAATCAGAACCTTTCATATTAAAAACGAGGACAGTCCGCAAACTGCCCCCTGTATTTTTATCTTATTTTAGCACCAACGGGAATATTGTCGTCAACAAAAATAACCTGACAGCCACCGTCCGCAAGGTCTGCTGCACAAATCATGCCGTTGCTTTCAACTCCGCACAGTTTAACGGGTTTAAGATTTGCGATAAACTGTACCTTTTTACCGACCAAATCTTCAGGCTTATAGTACTTTGCAATACCTGAAACAACCTGTCTGCCACCCATACCGTCGTCAAGCTGTAAACAGAGCAGTTTACTTGATTTTTTGACTTTCTCACATGAAAGTACCTTTGCAACACGTATTTCAACCTTTGCGAAATCGTCAATTGTAATTTCGGGAGCAAGTTCTATTTTTTCAGCGGTTTTTTCAGATTCTGAAAGATTAGCCTTTGCCTTTTCCATGTTTTCCTTGATAATATTATTGAGTGCCTCGATTTCCTTTTCAACGTCGATTCTCGGGAAAAGTATTTCACCCTTGTGAACGGTGACATTTACAGGAAGTACACCAAATTCCGAAAGTTTTTCATACTTCACATCATCGGCAGACGCACCAATCTGTTCCCATACTTTCGGCATTGTCGAGGGCATAAACGGTGAAAGAAGTGCTGAAATAATTCTGACAGCGTCAAGCAGGTTATAGAGAACAGACGCAAGTCTTGCCCTGTTTTCCTCACTCTTGCCGAGTTTCCACGGTTCAGTCTCATCAATATACTTGTTTGCCCTGTCAACTGTCTTGAATATAACTTCCAGTGCGTTCTTGATTTTTGTTTCCGACATAGCTGAATCAACGTCAGAAACCGTTTTCAGAACGGC
>JAGAQS010000382.1 GCA_017622635.1 Ruminococcus sp.
CAGAATAATGAAGGGTGGCTGACACATTTATCTGCGGGCGTGGTGTCCCAATTCCAAATTCCGTCAGACCGGTCACCTTCATAATATAGGAAAAGCGAAGGCTGTTAAACCCTCGCTTATATATTACCAATTCCAATTTGTTGGACTGATTAAATATAATCATAAGCACAGAGCACTTCACTCCGGTGAGGTGCTTTTGATTTGCTCTTTTTGCAAATCAGTCTTTAGACGGGAGGTCTAGAGTCAAATGAAAAACTTTGAAAAAAATCATTGACGAAGGCGAACATTTGTGCTATTATTACACACAGGACAAATGTTCGTTTATTAAACCCATACGAAGTATGAAACTGTAAAATCACAGAATATCTGAATACGAAATTTGGAGGGTGAAAAATGTATGATACCCCAAAAGGAACCTGTGTGAATATCAATGCAAGCTGGCATTGTCTGAACTGCGGAAAAATTCTTACGGCAACTCTTAATGAGCAGGGAAAGGCAAAAACAGTTTGCCCGCTGTGTCACAGCGAACAGATTTATCATAAACTGAGCAGAACCCACCGTCGGGTTGATTCGTATGCTCCTAAAAACAACGGACTGAACTATTAAAACTGAATGCGCAAGTGAGCTGTATGGTTCTGATGAAATATGCCCGTAAATCCATATAAGAAACACTTGCTTGAATGTAAGGAGTTTTCCAGACATATTACGTGAGAGACTACCTGCAAGAACAAGAATCGGATTTGTTTCCGCTTCTTTCTTGTAGGTAGTTTTTTATTTAATATATTACTTTTCGGGAAGCCGAAAAACGGAGGTGAACGTCAAAATGCGGGTGAGAAATCAAGTCTTAGACAACGGTTTTTATCCGTCTGCCGGAACGTAGGTGTAAGTATATTAACCTGTCGATAACGGACATATTAAACGAATAAGGAGGTAAAATGTATCATTTAACCAAGTATGAAAAAGAGAATATACTTCTCTCAAATGCCGATGAAGATTTCTGGTCTGTTTATATCAATTCCAAACCGCTTAAAAGGCGTTTTGCAGAGTTTGACAGAAAGAATCACGGTGTGCTCCGTCACATACGCACAGACCAGTACGGCGGAGAGTTTTATGAAGTACCGAAATCAAGCATTGCAATAAAGCTTATTCCGCCAAGGACAAAAGAACAGACGGAAAAGGCGAAAGCTCACGCTGAAAAAGTCGGTCTCGGAAAGAAAGACGGGTGATTCATTGGGCGATAGGGAACAGTTTTCATTTCTGAAGTTTCCCAGAGCGCTGATTGATTCATCTTTGTTTTCTGATTTGTCAGTTGATGCAAAATTGCTTTTTGCTATGATACTTGACCGAACGGGACTTTCGGAAATAAATGCAGACAGATTCACCGATTCCTACGGCAATATTTTTGTAGTCTACACAATAAATGAAATATGCGAAAAGCTCGGCTGTGCCCGTGCAAAGGCAGTAAGACTTCTCAAAGAATTGCAGAATTCGGGTCTGATAGAAAAGTACCGTGACGGCTGCGGAAAGCCTTCGAAAATAATAATTGC
>JAGAQS010000042.1 GCA_017622635.1 Ruminococcus sp.
AACAAGATACTTGCCGCACAGCTTTGTTCTGAGTTCAGGGAATTTTTTCCCGAAAATGCGGTAGAATACTTTGTGTCATACTACGACTATTATCAGCCCGAAGCATATGTGCCGAGTACGGACAGCTATATTGAAAAAGATTCTTCTATAAATGACGAAATCGACAAATTGCGACATTCCGCAACCACCGCACTTGCTGAACGCCGTGACGTAATAATAGTTGCGAGTGTTTCGTGTATATATTCACTCGGTAGTCCCGAGGAATATCGTTCTATGGTAGTTTCGATAAGGCAGGGAACGGAAAAACCACGTGACCAGTTAATCAGTGAACTTGTAAAAATCCGATATGAAAGAAATGACATAGCGTTTGAAAGAAATAAATTCCGTGTACGTGGAGACGTTGTGGAGATTTTCCCTGCACGTTCAAGTGATACTGCGATACGTGTTGAGTATTTCGGTGACGAAATAGACCGTATTTCAGAGATAAACGCAGTCACTGGAGAAGTAAAGTCCGTTGTAAGTCATGCGGCAATATTTCCTGCGTCTCACTATGTTGTCGGTGACGAAAAAATTGAATCCGCACTTGATGAGATAGACCGTGAACTTGCCGAGCGTATAGACTATTTCACGGAAAACAACAAGCTTATAGAGGCACAGAGAATTGAACAGCGTACACATTATGATATGGAGATGTTGCGTGAAGTAGGGTATTGTAGCGGAGTTGAAAATTATTCACGTGTTTTGTCGGGACGACCTGCCGGAAGCACTCCGCAGACTCTGCTTGACCATTTTCCCGAAGATTTTCTGCTTATCGTTGACGAAAGTCATGTGACTTTACCGCAGGTGCGTGCCATGTATGCAGGTGACAGGGCAAGAAAGACAACACTTGTTGACTATGGTTTCCGCCTGCCGAGTGCGTTCGACAACAGACCTCTGAATTTTGATGAGTTCAACGCACATATAAATCAGGCAATATATGTCAGTGCGACACCCGGAAAAATTGAACGTGAAAAGACGGATATTATAGTTGAGCAGGTTATAAGACCGACCGGACTTGTTGACCCTGAAATAACAGTGAAGTCAACTGTAGGACAGATTGACGATTTATTGTTTGAAATAAATATCCGTGCCGAAAAAAATGAACGTGTGCTTATTACCACACTAACAAAGAAAATGGCGGAGGATTTGACGGACTATTATGAACGTCTGGGCGTGAAAGTACGCTATATGCACCATGATATTGACACTATTGAACGTATGGAAATTATAAAGGATTTGAGAAACGGTGTTTTTGATGTACTTGTCGGAATTAATCTTCTGCGTGAGGGACTTGACATACCCGAAGTAAGTCTTGTTGCAATTCTTGACGCTGACAAGGAGGGTTTTTTGAGAAGTGAAACGTCACTTATTCAGACCATAGGACGTACTGCCCGAAACAGTCACGGTAAAGTAATAATGTATGCCGATGAGGTTACGGGTTCAATGGAACGTGCAATTACAGAAACCGAACGCCGTCGCAGTTTACAGATTGCCTATAACGAAGAACACGGAATTGTTCCCGAAACAATTATAAAAGAAGTACGGGACGTAATTGAAATAACTTCAAAGAAGAAAGTGGAGGAGAAGTCAGGTAAAAAGAAACTTTCGGCAAAGGAGAAAAAGGAACTTATTGAAAAACTTACTGTTGAGATGAAAAATTCCGCTAAAATGCTTGAATTTGAACACGCTGCATATCTGCGTGACAAGATAAAGGAACTGAAAGGAGAAAAATAAAATGAAATATACGGTTGAAAGTATATGTGATAGATTCACCAAAAAAGAGAAACTGAAATATATATTTTTCTGGGGTCATACTCCGTCAAAAACCATAACAAAAAGCTGTTTCAGTCAGTGGTATAACTGTAAATTTACGGTTGACGGCGTTGAATACCATACCGCTGAACAGTATATGATGTCACAGAAAGCACTTCTTTTTGGTGACACTGAAATAAACAAAGAAATCATGTCAGCCGTTCACCCGAAACAGTTCAAGGAACTCGGCAGAAAAATACGCAATTTCAACCCTGAAATCTGGGACAGAAACAAGACGGATATTGTCATAAGGGGAAATTTTGCGAAGTTCTCACAGAATCCCGAACTTAAATATTTTCTTCTTGGTACAAATAAACGTGTACTTGTTGAGGCAAGCCCGTATGACAAAATATGGGGTATAGGTTTGTCGGCAGACGACAGCAGGGTTAACAATCCGTTGCAGTGGCAGGGTGAGAACCTGCTGGGGTTCTGTCTTATGGAAGTAAGGGATATGATTATCACGGAGGAAAACGGCAATGACTGACAAGATTATTATAAAAGGTGCAAGAGCAAACAACCTCAAGAATATTGACCTTGAACTGCCGAGAGACAAGCTTATTGTCATGACAGGTCTTTCTGGTTCGGGAAAATCGTCGCTTGCATTTGATACGATTTATGCAGACGGACAGAGACGTTATGTGGAAAGTCTTTCGTCATATGCAAGAATGTTTCTCGGACAGATGGAAAAGCCTGATGTTGACAGTATAGAGGGGCTTTCGCCTGCCATATCCATTGACCAGAAAACAACTTCTAAAAATCCACGTTCAACGGTCGGAACTGTCACCGAAATATACGACTATTTAAGGCTTTTATACGCAAGAGTCGGTGTTCCGCACTGTCCGATATGCAACAGGGAAATTTCACAGCAGAGTATTGACCGTATAGTTGATACAATTATGGAACTTCCTGAGGGTACTAAATTACAGTTGCTTGCACCGATTGCAAGAAACAGAAAGGGACAGTTTCAGAAAGAGTTTGAAAATGCACGCAAAAGCGGTTATGTGCGTGTAAGGGTTGACGGTATAATATATGACCTCAGTGAAGAAATAAAACCCGAAAAAAACAAGAAGCACAATATTGAAATAGTTGTTGACCGTCTTGTTGTAAAGGACGGTATAGAATCACGTATTGCCGACAGTCTTGAAACTGTTTTCGGAATTACGGGTGGTCTTGCGGTTGCCGACGTTATCGACGGTGAGGAAATGCTGTTTTCACAGAATTATGCCTGTCCTGAACATAATATAAGTATCGGTGAACTTGAACCTGTGATGTTTTCTTTCAACAATCCTGTCGGAGCTTGTCCGAGATGTACAGGTCTGGGAATGTTCAGACGCATTGACCCTGCCGTTGTTGTTCCGAATCATGATTTGAGTATAATGGAGGGTGCAATAAAGGCACACGGCTGGAACAGTCTTGACGAACATTCAATTGCCATGATGTACTATAAAGCCATTTCCGAAAAGTACAATATACCGCTTGACGTTCCCGTGAAGAATCTGAAAAAGGGTCAGCTTGATATCTTTCTGTATGGCACTAAGGGTGAAAAGATTGAAATTGCACGTCCTGAGTCAATCGGCGGAGGAACTTACAATTATGCGTTTGAGGGTGTAATAAACAATCTTGAAAGGCGTTACAGTGAAACGTCAAGTGAATCCGCAAAGGCTGAACTTGAAAATTATATGAGTGAGGTTGAGTGTCCGGAATGTCACGGTAAACGCCTTAAACCCGAATATTTAGCCGTTACTGTCGGTGGCATGAATATAAGCAGTGTTACTGACTTGTCGGTGAATGACTGTCTTGAATTTTTTGAAAATCTGCATCTCTCGGAACAGGATACACTTATAGGAGGAAGAATCATCAAGGAAATAAAAGAAAGACTGGGTTTTCTGAAAAGTGTCGGACTTGACTATCTGACGCTATCACGTTCTTCGGGGACACTTTCGGGCGGTGAAAGCCAACGCATACGACTTGCCACACAGATAGGTTCTTCACTTGTCGGAGTGCTTTATATTCTTGACGAGCCAAGCATTGGACTTCACCAGCGTGACAATGACAAGCTTATTGCAACTTTAAAGCGTTTAAGAGATTTAGGCAATACGCTTATAGTTGTTGAACATGACGACGACACAATACTGTCTGCCGATTATGTGGTTGACATAGGAAAGGGAGCAGGTGTAAACGGCGGTGAAGTTGTCTATGCAGGAGATGTAAAAGGACTGCTTGAATGTGAGGAATCGGTAACGGGACAGTATTTAAGCGGTAAAAAGAAAATAGAAGTACCAAAAAAACGACGTGAGGGCAACGGTCATTTTCTCACGGTGAAAGGTGCCTGCGAACATAATCTTAAAAATATAGATGTTAAAATTCCGTTGGGTGAATTTATATGCGTTACTGGTGTATCGGGTTCGGGAAAATCCTCACTTGTCAACGAGATAATTTATAAGCATCTTGCATCAAAACTGAACCGTGCGAAAACAGTCGGCGGAAATTTCAGAAGTATGGAGGGTATCGAAAATCTTGACAAGGTAATCTGTATTGACCAGTCACCCATAGGAAGAACACCACGCTCAAACCCTGCAA
>JAGAQS010000043.1 GCA_017622635.1 Ruminococcus sp.
CCTCCGCAAGTCTGACTGTTTTTTCAATATTTTCTTCATTATTGTCATAATATACCGCATACATTCTTGCTTCAGGGTCGGAGTCCATTCCGACAAGAATTTCAGGGACATTTTTTTCAAGATAGTAATTCAGAAAAGCCTCCCAGTTATAACCGTTCATATAGGCTTCGGGATTGATTCTTTCCATTTCCGCACCGATATCTGCTATTTTTTCGTTTTCGATAAAAAAGTTAAGTGAAATATATTCTTCACCGTATGTTATATCTATAAAATCAGACACTGTTCTGTCCACCTTTATCTTATTTTTTATAATAATATCATATTTTATAATTCCAGTCAACAACAAATATAAGTTACAGAATGTACACATAATATTATATGATATTTTACTAAATAATTCGTGTTTTTTATGTAATATATTATGAATTGTTACAAATCTGATTTTTTTTCAATTTTAGTGTTGACTTTTCCGAAAACCTGTGATATAATAATAAACGTCGTAAGGCAGTAATGGCAACAACGACAAATATGGCGGCATAGCTCAGTTGGCTAGAGTACTCGGTTCATACCCGATTGGTCGTTGGTTCAAATCCTACTGCCGCTACCAGTAAAAAGGCCCGTTGGTCAAGCGGTTAAGACATCGCCCTTTCACGGCGGAATCATGGGTTCGATTCCCGTACGGGTCACCAACATAAAACGGTATCAGTTAAAGATACCGTTTTTTTATTTTATTTGTAAAAAGGAAGATTTTATTATGGATACTATAAGCAAATACAAAGCCTGTCTGCTGGGCGGTGCAATAGGTGATGCTCTGGGTTATGCCGTAGAGTTTTACAATGAAGATACAATCTTTTCGGAATACGGACAAAACGGTATAACAAAGTATGAACTCGCAGGCGGTACAGCTGTTTTTTCCGACGATACACAGATGACGCTTTTTACAGCAAATGGTCTACTTTCAGCTTATTATAACAAAAATTCATATATTGATTCCATATATACAAGTTACAAGGAATGGTTTATAACTCAAAGCTGTACATATGAAGTAAAACAGAAATGCGGGTTTGCGTCATGGATTATGGACGTTCCTGAATTATGGCACAGACGTGCCCCCGGCTTTACCTGCCTTAATGCCGTTTCTTCGGGACAAAAAGGCTCTGTAAAAAATCCTCTGAACGACAGCAAGGGCTGTGGCGGTATAATGCGTGTTGCACCTGTTGGCTTATTTTTCAAAAATACCGACAGAATATCACATACTGATATGTTAGCCGCAGAAGTTTCCGCAATTACTCACGGTCACGAACTGGGTTATATTCCGTCAGCCTGTTTTGCACACATTATAAATCTTATTTCACATGACGAAAAAATCACTCTGAAAAATGCTGTGCTTGACAGTATTTCACATACCGAAAAACTTTTCAAAAATTATAAGCATATAGACTACTTCACTAAACTTATGAACAAAGCCGTAAGACTCTCTGAAAAGAAATGCAGTGACCTTGACTCAATTCATGAACTCGGTGAGGGCTGGGTGGCAGAAGAAACACTTGCAATTGCCATCTACTGTGCATTAAAATATGAAAACGACTTTGAAAAGGCAATTGTAACATCTGTAAACCACAACGGCGACAGTGACTCCACAGGTGCAGTTACGGGAAATATTATGGGTGCATATCTCGGTATGGACGCTATACCACGCAAATTCCTTGATAACCTCGAAATACGTGACGTTATTTCAGAAATTGCAGAGGATTTATATAATTATGACGTTGAAGAACGTACAGGAAAAAAATACATAAAATAAAAGGACATAACCTGTCCTTTTTCTTTATTTTAAGGTATATTACTACATTTTACGGCATATTATTTCCTGATAGAATCAGGAGGTGGTATAATGGAAAAAAATAAATACCTTGTTGCTCTTGCAGGAAATCCGAATGTAGGAAAATCAACCGTTTTCAATGCCCTCACAGGTATGAACCAGCATACAGGAAACTGGGCAGGGAAAACCGTTTCAAGTGCGGAGGGATATTTTGAATACAGAGATATGAAAATTACTCTTGCCGATATTCCCGGTACGTATTCTCTCCGTACAAACTCCGCAGAGGAAACAACGGCAAGTGATTTTGTATGCTTTTCAGGTGCGGACGCTGTTATTATAGTATGTGACGCAACCTGTCTTGAAAGAAATATGAACCTTACTTTGCAGATTATTGAAGCAATGCCCAAAAGCATAGTATGTATAAATCTCCTTGACGAAGCCGAAACAAAGGGAATTGAAATAAATACCGACCTTTTGAGTGAACTTCTCGGTGTCAGGGTAGTAGGAATTACGGCACGTGACGGAAAAGGTCTTGACAAACTTCTTGAAAATCTCTACAACTGCATAAATGAAGATACAAAACCGTCTTTCGTTCAGCTTCCCGACAGTATAGAAAATGCCGTTTCAGAAACACAGAAACTCATTGCAGACAATATACATAAACTTCCGCCACGTCTTGTTGCCCTGCGTATTATTGAGGACGACACGGACTTTATTGAAAAAGCAGAACAGTTTGAAAATACGTCTTTTGACTATCCCGAAATTGACAGTATAAAATCAGATTTACAAAGTCAGGGTTTCACCAAAGAAAAAATCACTGACGAAATTATTTCCGCAGTTATAAACAGGTCTGCCGAAATAGCAGACAAAACAGTAAGCTACAGCAAGTCCTCCCCTTACATACGTGACAGAAAACTTGACAGAATATTTTTAAGCAGACGTTTTGGAATACCCGTAATGATTATTCTGCTCGGCGTTGTTTTATGGATTACAATTATAGGTGCAAATTATCCGTCTGACCTGCTCGGAAAAGTTCTTTTCGGATTCGGTGACATTCTTTCCGACGGTCTGCAAAAGATTCACGCTCCGAAATGGCTTGACGGTGTACTAATTCAGGGAATATATAAAGTTCTTGCATGGGTTGTATCGGTAATGCTTCCGCCCATGGCGATATTTTTTCCAATGTTCACATTACTTGAAGATTTCGGATATCTGCCACGTATAGCATTTAATCTTGACCACTGTTTCAGATGTGCGAATGCCTGCGGAAAACAGGCTATTACTATGGCTATGGGATTCGGGTGCAATGCCTGTGGTGTCACGGGTTGCCGTATTATTGATTCACCACGTGAAAGGCTTATCGCAATACTTACAAATAACTTTGTCCCCTGCAACGGACGTTTCCCTACTATAATCATGATAATTACAATGTTCTTTGTAACTTCGGGAAGTATCATGTCTGCCGTAATTCTTCTTGGTGTAATAATTCTCGGTGTTATAATGACGCTTGTGATGTCAAAAATTCTGTCATGCACCGTACTGAAAGGCGTTGCCTCGTCGTTCACTCTTGAACTTCCGCCATACAGAAAACCACAGTTTACAAAAGTTCTTGTACGTTCAATATTTGACAGGACTGTTTTTGTTCTTGCACGTGCCTGTACTTCCGCTATACCGTGCGGTCTGCTTATATGGGTAGTTGCAAATGTACATATAGGAGAAAATACACTGCTTTCGTTAACCTCAGATTTTCTTGACCCTTTCGCCTCTCTCATGGGTCTTGACGGCGTTATACTTCTTGCTTTCATACTGGGATTTCCCGCAAATGAAATTGTTTTCCCGATAATACTCATGGCATATCTTGCACAGGGCAGTCTTACCGAAATGTCCGACACCGTTCAGCTTCATTCATTACTC
>JAGAQS010000044.1 GCA_017622635.1 Ruminococcus sp.
ATTTTCCATCTGTGACGGTTCAATCCAGTAAATCCATGTACCGTCCGATACGTTTGCTATATTGCTTCCGTCGGGAACGTCGGCAAGAATTATCTGCTGTGCAAGGAGATTGTTTTCGCTGTCTGTTCCTCCGACAATATTGCCCTCACCGTCAAACAGCATTACAACATTGTAAGCGGGGTTGCCCTTGTAAGAGCCTGTAAATACGAGTGAATTTTCAGGAATAA
This sequence comes from Ruminococcus sp., assembly GCA_017622635.1. GTDB lineage: Bacteria > Bacillota > Clostridia > Oscillospirales > Ruminococcaceae > Ruminococcus. Next base: position 228 of record JAGAQS010000044.1, read on the forward strand.
CGTCGCCGTCATTTTCGCCGTATCTGTAATCTTCACCGAGTATACCTATAACGTTAACGTTTTCGTCCTCTGTTCTGCGGAAATCAACGTTGTCACCTGTCGGAGCGAGTACATCAAGTTCTGCTATACAAACAGGTTTATTCTGCTGTCTGGAGAATACGAATTTTATCGCTGACGTTGAGTAAGTGCTTACATATTTATTGTCATCGTTTGCAAAGTAAACCGTTTTACTGCCTGTACAGTTGCCCTCAGAAACTTTCTGATATTTTCCGTCGGGTTTCTGCACGTAAATCTGATATGCAAAATTATTGTTGTCACTGCCTGTTGTGATTTTCATACCTGACGCTGTAAGAGTCTGATTGAAATTTATTGTTATATCTGCATATCCGTCAACTACCTGCGGATTATAAACCGTATTCAAATCGTTATCGAAAGCGTACATAACGGGGTTTATTTCTTCCTGTTCACACGGTAATTCTTCATTAGATTCGGGCTTTTCTGTTTCTGCTTTAAGACCGGTGGTCTCGAATGTCCAGTTTGTCTTGTCCATACTGCCGTTGTGTTCAATCTTGACTGTCTTTGTTGTGAAAACGGCTGAACGGTTAAGATACTGGTCAATAAGGGTTACTTTATAGAATACTGTACGGTTGTTCATTGTTGTTATTGTGTCTGTAAACTCTGAACCTGTTGCAAAACCTACGGGTATTTCTTCAACCTCTCCGCCCTCAGTTGTACAACGTATGATTTCATAACCGAGAATGTCACTTTCGGGAATGTTTTTTGAAGTGAATCTGAAATCAACTTTATTCTGTTCAGCTCCGATATTTACGGAAACATCTTCTATTGCGGAAACAGTACCCTCACTGTTTAAAACACTTCCGTTGCCGTTCTGTGCATAAACTCTTGAATCGTCGTTTGCGTAGAATATCGCACGTGTTTCCTTTTCAAACTGTTCCGCATATGCAACAGTTGTGGAATCGGGAGTTTTGCCCCAGCGTTCAAAAAATTCAAGAACGTTTTTCTCTGATGCGGCACACGCAAGACGCATGATATTCTGGTCTGTGTTGTTTCCGAGTGATAGCAATATACCGTTCGGAGCAGGTGCAGCCTTTGTATTTCTTGCATACGTGTCAACTCTTGCATAGAAAAGATTTTCAAGCTGTTCATTGTAGTCAGAATAAGTCATGAAGTTAAGACCGTTGTCATAAGCAAGATGTAACTGCCAGTACATACCGAGCTGAGTAAATACGTTTGAAGCATTTCCTCTTGTACCCGACGTTACTTTATCAAAAACATTTTTATACTGGAAACGTACACTGTCGTTTGTATCCTTTGCCTGTGCAAGCACTGCGAAATAGTTGTTTGTTATTTCGGCAGACGCATATGCACCCTGATTGATGTCGTGACCTATTTCGTGTGCGATTCCCCAACCGAAGTAACGACCGCTTATATATCTGCCGTATTCGTCCGACTCAACGGGAACACCTGTCATCATACCGCTTGTTGAACCCCATTCTATTCCTATGTGGTTTCCTGCCGCATACATAAACGCACCCGAAAACATACGCTGATAACGTATATTTAAATGACCTTTAGGGATTCTGTTAAGGTCATTCGGAGCGGAATCGTTAAGACCTTTATGCTGATAGAAAAGATACATCATATCTTCCATTGCCTGCATTGAATCAAGCATTTTTTCCGCACGTTCTTCAACACTGCCTGTTCCGATGCCTGCGAGTATCTGCTGTGCAGGGAGAGAAAACATCATTTTATCAAGCAGAATGTCGGACGCACCGAGAATACAGTTCTGATTGTCATAATCCATATCAATATTTGCATTGCCGGAATTCTTATGTATTTCATTGTGGAGTGCTTCCATTTCAGGTACATATTCATCAAGTTTCTCTATAAATTCAACCGCACGTTCCATGCGTTCGTTTTCGTCTGTAACCTTGTACAAATCAAGAACAGGAACTTTTGAACCGCCACTCACACGCACTGAATATCTTTCGTTTGCGTTACCGCCCTGATACTGAATGTACAAAGCACCGCCCGATTCAAATCCTACCATGTTACCCGACGGTAATTTGATTTCGTTTGCACCTGCTTTAAGATTTGCCCCCGAAATTGTAACGCCACCTGATTCTGCATGATACTGTGTACTTATAAGTCGCAGGTCTGTAGTGTCTCCTGTTTTCTTTGAAGGATTTCCGACATAGATTGTCACCGTTTCACCTGCGGCTGCCGTCACACCGAGTGGTTGCCATGCATTAAGACCTGAAAAACCACGTCCCCTGTCATTGCTTGTTATTCCTGCATGAACCTGAAACGCACTTCCAAGTGATTCATCATTCAGGATTTTTTCCGCTGTCTCAAGTTCACGTAACCACACTTCTTTATCGGGATTCTCAACACCGAATAAGTCGGGAGTATTTATTTTTATACGTATCTCATCAATAGTTTGCTGTGTGACATCTTCTTTAAGGGTTGTATGCAAATCATCGGCATACAGTCCCATTACCAAATCCCTTGTATCATCATAATTATAGAAATAAGTGTCGGAAATTGTGATAAGATTGTAAGAACCGCCTGCAAGATAACGGGCACAACCGATTTGTATTTTTTTCGCATTAACGGGATTTGCAAGTTTAATCACGTGATATATATTTCCTTTGGAATCTTTTTCCTGA
>JAGAQS010000045.1 GCA_017622635.1 Ruminococcus sp.
GTTCTGACGGATTTATGATATATGACAGTGAAAACAGTGAATGGGAAGTTGGTGAATAATAATGTGGAAATTACTTGTAAAACAGCAGAAAATTGAAATTCTTGAACGTGAGGTTATCGCAGATAAACAGATTTCTTTTGTGAATCTGAAATTCATATTTGACGGCGACTGGAAAAAATTTCACAAAGTCGTGCAGTTTACGCAGTGCGATGAGACGTATAACCGTGTACTCGGTACGGACGGAACGTCCTGTCTTTTGCCGTCAGAACTCCATGCAGGTGCGGTCAGAATGTCGGTTTTCGGCTATGATGCGGAAAATACAAACGGTCTCCGTGCCACAACTGTTCCGGTAACTCTGAACGTCAGACCGTCAGGTTTTGTGGGTGACGGTGCTGAAGAAGTTCCGCCGACTCCCGACCTGTACGCACAACTTTTGCAGAAAATAGACGAAAAAGCTGAGTCAATACAGAACGGTGCGGACGGTCTTTCCGCCTATGAAATAGCACGGGAAAACGGTTTTTCAGGTACTGAAACAGAATGGCTTGCATCTCTCAAAGGTGACAGGGGCGACACGGGTTTGCAGGGTATTCAAGGAGAAAAAGGCGATAAAGGTGATACTGGTGAACAGGGCGAAAAAGGCGACACGGGTGATACCGGTGCAAAAGGTTCTAAAGGTGATACGGGAGCAGACGGCAAATCCGCATATGATGTGTGGCTTGAACAGGGAAATTCAGGAACGGAGACGGATTTTCTGAACTCTCTGAAAGGCGAAAAGGGTGACAAAGGTGATACAGGAAGTGCATCTGTTGAAATTGAAGCAATTGAAGAACAGCTTGCAGAACTCACCAATCAGGACGCACGGTGGGGAAACTTCAATCCCGTTGGACGTGCCGAATATCCGAATGCCTGCGATACCTATTATGTCCCGACAGGTCAGAAAAGGACGTTTGCCGTCATTCCGAGAATTGCCGATATTGAAAACAACGCCCTGAATAATTCACCTGCCGGTATGTTTGTGGTTGATTTTTCGGAAAATATCAGGACACTTGAAAATTCCGCACATACGCACACAAACAAGGAATTTCTGGACAGCATCGAAACAACGCTTAATTCACGTTTCAGCGTATTGAGTGCCAGCCTGTCTGCTGTTGATGATGAACACGGACGACATATAAACAGTCTTGAAGAAGCTTCACATACTCACACAAATAAAGAATTTCTGGACGGCATTGAAACAACACTTAATTCACGTTTCAGTGTGATGAGTGCAAGTCTGTCTGCCGTTGATGATGAACACGGACGACAGATAAACAGTCTTGAAGAAACTTCACACACGCACACAAACAAAGACTTTCTTGACACACTTTCAGAACAGTATCTTTCCGAAACTTATGTTTCCAGAGTAGTTTATAACCGTGACCTGAATGACCTGCATGAAAATATTCAGGGAGAACACACAACATTCAGGACGGAAATTTCAGAACTGAAAACCGAAATCGGCAGTATAAAGACTGTACTCGCCGACATTGTGGAGGTGACAGAATAATGCCGACTATTGCCGAATATTTAGCAGAACTCAGCAGACAGCGTGACGCATTGGCAGAAAATCTTACTGCTATGGGTGTGCATGCAACCGCCACCGAAAAGCTGAATACACTTGTCCCGAAAGTTCTACAGATAAAGACGGGAGACGGTACGATAAAAGAAGCCGTTTTGCTTGATACCAACTCCTTTACTTCAAAACAGGAAACAGTTTCTGCTTATGGTGACACGGTTTATATCTATGAATCAAGTTCAGATACTACACTTCAGAAGTATGCCGACGTAATCGAAAAATGGGGCGGAACTTCCGTAACAAACAACTTCGTCGGTGACGCTTCTGCAAAATATGGTATAGCAATGAGCAACTGGTCGGAAACTGAAGTAAATACAGGAATCTTGTTTACCGTTCCGCTGGAACTTCGCACGGGTAAACTCCTTATCACAATGAATGCCTCTTTGAGTAGCTGGATGAATCAGAATCTTCATGTAAATCTGATTCAGTCAGACGGTACAATTTCAGACCTCAGCAACAAAATTACTGACGGTGATTTTGTCTATAATTTCGATTTGGTTTTTGCCGGAA
>JAGAQS010000046.1 GCA_017622635.1 Ruminococcus sp.
CGGGATATGCTGTCTTGTCAACGTCAACTACAATCTGTCCGCCCTTGTTTTCGCCCGAAATACTTAGCACTGTCGGCTTTTTAACTGTAAGAACATTATCAGTTACGCTTGCAACGTCGGACGGTGCATCTGTTTCAATTGAGTCTGCGGAAAGTGTTACGGTATATGAAGAGGGGGCGGGGGTTACTGTACCACCTGCTATGCCTTCGGGATTTACGTTATCAAAAACGTTTACGTCCGACTTTACATCAAACGTTTCTGAATTGTCATGTGCGAAGTTTCCGCCTGTACTGTTGTTTTTAAAAGTGTACGAACCGTCTGTAATATTTGAATCACTGAGAAGTATATATTTATACTTCTTTATAAATTCCACACCTGTATTATTATAAGTAAATGAGTTTGCTTTCTTCCATGTACCGTCAGTAGATGTTGTATCGTCGATACAGTTGAAAAGTAACGTTGCCTGAGATGAGGTGATTAAAGCCGAATCTGTCTGATTGTCGGTAGCTGTTGCAAGTACATAACCGCCTGTTATATTTGTACCTGTAAGAGATGTAAGACCTCTGTCACCGCCTGCAACAAGTGAACCGCCCGAAATGTCAATAGTAGTTTCAGCCTGTACAGCGTCGTTACCTGCCTTTATACTCATATTACCGTCAACAATCGCAACACTGCCCTTTGATGACTTTATACCGTCACCCTCTGCGTCAACGTTAAGAGTACCGCCCTTGACAGTAAGTGAATTTTTACCGTTTATACCGTTTGTTTCATCGGTTGCATTGAGAGTGGTTATATTTGTGACACCACCCGTAATTTTAATATCGTTGTTGCATACGATACCGTTCTGAGTGTTTGCGGTAAGATTGAGAATACCCGTTCCGAGTTCTCCGCCCTTGATTGTGAGGTCATCTTTTGCCTCTATTACGGCACTGCCGAGATTGTCACCCGAATAAGCTGTGTCACCGTCAGAAATAAAGTTTTCCGTACCGTCCATAAGATTTATTGAAGTATTTTCTGCATTTGTAACAAGAATTGCAGGGGCGGACTTATCTGTTATATTTACACCGTTGAGGAAAATTTTTACTGTTTCGGGGTCTGCCGTTTCGTCTGCGATATTCACATTAATCTGACCGTCGTCAAGAGTACCGTCGAAACAGAAACTGCCCGAATGTGTTATTGTAACTGTTGTGCCTTCAACTGTCACATAGTCACCGTCAACCGTTATTGAAGTACCTCTGAGGTGGATTTTTGTACCGTCTATAACGGGGTCGCCGAGCCATGATTCAGGCAAATCGGAAGTAGTTAATGTACGTGATTCAACTTTCTGAATTGTAAGAGCGTCTGAGTTTGTTACACCGTCGCCCCTGTTGTAAACGTCGGCATTGTTTCTGCCCTGCTCCGTAAGTTTGTACTTATCGGGGTTTGCTATGGACTGCATAATAAATACAGCATCATTGATGTTTACTTCTCCGTCCTCGTCCGCATCACCGTAAACAACGTTTGTCTCGTCTTTCTGAACGGCGAGGACGGATAACGGCATTGCTGACGCAATAATACAAGCCGACGAAAGACCTGCAAGTATTTTTTTCATATTTGCTTTTCTCATAATAAAATCATACTCCTTAATTATTTTTGTATCTGAAAAGTGTGTTTCCGTTTTCTATGGTTATGATTATATTATATCTTTCTTAAAATAGTCTTAAAGATTTATTAAAAATTCAGAAAAAAATCCCCCGTCTTTTTTCAGACAGGGGAAATTTTTTTATTCTGTTTTATATAGTCAAATCAGAAAAGGTCAAAATCTCCATTAACATC
>JAGAQS010000008.1 GCA_017622635.1 Ruminococcus sp.
GAAACGGGCGAATGTGTTTCACTTTCCAAACCCGACAGGCAGATAACAGACGGCTGTTCGGGCGACCGTATATGTTGTAACTATCTTATCTCTGCCCACCAGCGACACAAGGGACGTATAAAGGTTATTCTGGTTGGTGAAGAGCTTGGTTACTGATATATATACTTTCCTTTGGTACTTTATAATATATGCATTTTTCGGCTGGTGTCTTGAAGTAATATATCAGGCGGTTGAACTTGGTAAATTTATAAACCGTGGATTTCTCAACGGCCCTTACTGTCCTATTTACGGATTCGGTGTAATTATCGTTACGGGGGTACTTGAACCACTGAAAGAAAATATTATTGTTCTGTACATAGGTTCTGTGATTCTCACAACAGTACTTGAACTTGTTACGGGTTTTCTGCTTGAAAAGATATTCCACCAGAACTGGTGGGACTACTCCGACGAACGTTTTAACTTAAAAGGTTATATATGCCTTAAATTCTCACTTCTGTGGGGAATTGCCTGCCTTATTGCCGTCCGACTGATTCACCCGTTTGTTGTGAACTTTGTGGAGCATATCCCGAAAACTGTCGGTACAGTGATAATCAGTGTTGTTATGGTAGGTTTTGCAAGTGACATGATTATAACAATATTTGCCGTTATTCACATCAGAAACCGTCTTGTCCTGCTCGACAATATCGCCGCTGAAATGCGTAAAATATCTGACTATACAGGTGAAAAACTTTACAACGGTGTTGAAAATTCAAAGGCACGCAAAGAAAAATATGAGGAACTGCGTGACAAGTATAAGGAACGTTTCAGCAAACGGAAATTTGTTGACAGACGTATTGAACACGCTTTCCCCAAACTTAAAATCGACACAAACAAATCATTCCACGAACAGCTTGAAGAATTAAGAAAAATTATAGAGGAAAAGAAAAACAGATAATTAAAAGAAAAATCCCCTGTCATTGACAAGGGATTTTTTTGTTATCTCTTTACAAAATATTCTTCATACCATACAAGGAACGTATATATAGTCCAGACTTTACGCCAGTTGTCAGAATTACCGCCGATATAGTCATTGAAGATATTGTTTATCTCATCGACGTTGAAGAACTTTTCGGCAATATCACTGTTGAACTTTGCTTTTACATCACTGTTGTAACGTTCGTCGGCAAGCCATATTCTTATGGGAACTATAAAGCCGAGTTTTTTTCTGAAAGCTATTTCGTCAGGAAGTACCTTTGATGCGGCGGTACGGAAAGCGACTTTGTTTGTTTCGTCGTTTACTTTGTATTCCGACGGCATTCTTGATGCTATGTCAAAAACTCTCATATCGGTAAGGGGCATACGTATTTCAAGACCTGCACAAGTACTCATTTTGTCAACATTCAGATAAATATCACCCTCAAGCCATATCTGAATATCAACGTCCGACATTTTGGTGAGTGGGTCAAGTCCCTCTGTTTCGTCGTATATATATTTAACGAGGTTAATCGGCAGGACTTCGGGATTGTAATTTTTAAGAATCCTCTGTTTTTCGTCCTCTTTCATTATGTTTGTATTGCCGATATAGAAGTTTTTGAGATTTTCTCCATACCTTTCGGCGTTGCGGTACATATTGTAACCGCCGAAAAATTCGTCCGCACCCTCTCCCGAATAGCATATTTTAGTATGTTCGGCAGTGGCTTTGCAGGCAATGGCAAAAGCAATGGCAGAAGCGTCACCGAGTGGCTGTTCCATATTGTACATAACATACGGCACTATATTGAAATATTCTTCGGGGGTAATCAGACAACGGTTGTTTTTACGTCCGAGAATATCGGCGGTCTGTTTTGCAAGACCCGATTCGTCAAAACGTTCATCATCATAACCGCACGAATCAGTTACTTCAACGTCGGACATTGCAAGAACGTATGACGAATCAACACCGCCTGAAAGAAAAGATTCAGCCGTTTCACCGTCCTCCTTGACTTCGGGGAAAATATTCTGTATAGTTGTGTGGATTTCGTCAGCCCATTCGTCAACGGTTTTTGAATGGTCGGGATTGAAAGTCGGTGTCCAGTAACGTTCAACAGTAAGTTTTCCGTTTGCAAATTCAAGCCAGTGACCCGGCATAAGTTTCTTTACGCCCTTGAAGAAAGTATCTTCACCGGCAACGTAAGTCAGTGACATATAAATCTGGAGCATATCGGTATTCACTTCTTTTACAAAACCGTCCTGCTCAATAATTTTTTTAATCGTCGTACCGAAAAGAAGTCTGTCACCTGCCTGACAGTAATAAAAAGGCTTAGTACCGAACTGGTCACGCATACAGAAGATTTTGCCGTTGTCGTCAAGGGCAAAAGCAAACATACCATAAATATGACCTGCCATATCGTGCCCCCATTTTTCATAAGCCTTTGAAATTATCTGCTTTTCACGTTCATCACGTGGGAGCAGGTCGTTTATTTCCAGTTCACCGCAAAGCTCTTTCCAGTTTCGTATATGTCCCCTGTATTCAAGAATTTGTATCATAAATATCACCTCATTAATATATATGCCTGTTTCCGTGATTTAGTCTTGATTAAAGTTCTTCATAAATCTGCGGACGGTTCATAAGTTTACCGAGTGCCTTTCTTACGTCACCGCCATGGAAAAGCACTTCATTAAGCTGTTCGGTTATAGGCATTTCAACATTGAGTTTCTGTGCAAGTTCGTAAGCGGCTTTACAGCAGAAATAACCCTCAACCGTTCCGACTTTTTCAACAGCTTCTTCGGGGGAAATTCCCTGACCGATAAGTATGCCCGCACGTCTGTTTCTGCTGTGCATACTTGTACAGGTAACTATCAGGTCACCCAGTCCGGTAAGTCCGCTGAATGTGTTTGCATTTGCACCGACGGCTTTTCCGAGACGTGCAATTTCGTGTATACCTCTTGTCATGAGTGCGGCTTTTGTGTTGTCACCGTAACCCATGCCGTCACATATTCCGACACAGAGAGCAATTATATTCTTCAACGCTCCCCCGATTTCACAGCCTTTCACGTCGTCATTAAGGTAAATCCTCAGAGCATCATTTGCAAACGATTTCTGAACGTATTCGGCAGCTTCATGATTTTTTGATGCCGCTACTATTGTAGTGGGAATACATCTGGCGACTTCTTCGGCGTGTGACGGTCCTGAAAGTACAACAAACCTGTCTGTCCTGATTTCCTCCGTAATAACTTCACTGAGCATTTTGAGGCTACCTTCTTCAAGACCCTTACCCGTGTTGACAATAGTCATCTTTTCATCTGTATACGGTGCGGCGAGTTTTGCAACGTCACGTACAAAATTTGATGGTATTCCGAAAATAAGAATATCACAGCCCTTTATACACGAAATATCGCTTGTCATTTCAATGCTTTCAGAGACGGGAACTCCGGGAAGTTTGTGTATATGTTCCCCGTGACTTCTGATTTCGTCAATTTCAGACTGAAATTTTGACCATACGGTAACATGATGTTTTCCGCAGTGTTCAGCCATTATTGCAAGGCTTAAACCAAATCCGCCCGAACCGAGTATAACTATATTTGCCATAATAAAAACTCCTTTCTGTTATCAAATGAGCATACCTGTTTTTACAGATATGCTCTTTTTGTTATTTGTTTGTAATACTGCTTACGTTAAATGAAAACTTGCTTTCAGTACCGTCAAGCAGTCTGTCGATATTCGGCTTGTGTCTCCAGACAATGAGGGCAACCATAGGCAGAGAGAGAATGAAGAAAAGTATACTCATTCCCAGAGAGTAACCCTCGACAATATATGACATACAGAATACAGCAACAGGGC
>JAGAQS010000047.1 GCA_017622635.1 Ruminococcus sp.
CCCTACAGCAGAGGGTTCTGTGATTCAGGGGGCAAATATCCGTGCCTTGTCTGTCGGAGTTACTACAGATAAAATTTTTGACATGGTTGTTGAATTGCGTAAATTTGTTAAAGTTCCTATGGTGTTCATGACATATGCAAACGTTGTATTTTCCTATGGCTCGGAACGTTTCATGAAAAAATGCGTAGAAACGGGAATTGACGGAATTATAGTTCCTGATGTACCGTTTGAGGAAAAAGAAGAGTTTTCAGGATATGCGAAAAAATATGACATTGACTTTATTTCTCTCATTGCTCCTACTTCCGAAAACAGAATATCAATGATTGCAAAAGAGGCAGAGGGTTTTATATACGTTGTTTCCAGTCTCGGTGTTACGGGTACAAGAAGTGAAATAACAACAAATATCGGCGATATTGTTTCGGTTATCCGTGAAAATACTGATATTCCGTGTGCTGTCGGATTCGGAATTTCCACGCCTGAACAGGCTGCAAAAATGGCAGGACTTTCAGACGGTGCTATAGTAGGCTCGGCAATTATAAAAATTATCGGAAAATACGGCAAGGATTCACCGAAATATGTCGGCGAGTACATAAAGAGCATGAAAGACGCTTTGAGATAATATAACAAAAATCCCCTTGTTACAGGGGATTTTATTTTTTTATGCGATTGATATTGTCTGACCGTTGTATTTTATTGTGGTTGGTTCGGTATCGTCATCTTCTTCAATTTCGGCAATTGCACTATTTACACAACCCAAAATAATTGAATTGGACGGTTTTGAGTGTTCTTCTATAAATAACTTCCTTAACAGAGCCAAATCAAAACTGTTAAGTATGCCGTCTTTGTTTACATCATATAAAGAATAGTTTTCTTCTGTAATCTGGTGATTGGTACGTCCCATAATGTAGTTTGAAAGTGATACAAGGTCAGCTATTCTGTACGGACATTCAATTTCAGAATCTATATTTTTGTAAACAAGATATTTAAAAATAATATCTGACCATTTTGCACCTATGTTTGTATAACCCTTTTCATTAGGGTGTACGCCGTCCTCTAAATATTTGTCTGTGGTAAGACCATTTCCCTCAAAAATACTGTAAACGTCTGCAAATTCAACATTTTTGCCCTCGTCCTGAAGTTTGTCAACAAGTATCGGAATTGAATCATTGTATTTATCGACATAGTTATTTATTATCACGTTGAAATCTTCTGGGGTGTTGCTGTACTTTTCGTCACCGTATGCCCAGCACCAGTCATAGACCTTTACGGCATCAATGTGCGGTATTGTACTTACAAATATAACCGTATCTTCTCTTGTGTTTTCGTCGATATAGTTTATAAGGTTTTCAAGACGGTCTGTTATTCCCTCATTGTAGGCACTCAAAATATCATTTGTACCAATCTGTAACATAATAATATCGGGGTCGTAGGTCTGTAAATAATTTCCGTTCTGTAGAGTTTCAAGAATACCCTGTCTTGTTTCAGTTTCGTCCATGTACTGAATGGCATATCCGCTGTAACCGCAGTGGTTGCTGTCATAGGTGCGTGTTTCGTCTTTATATTCGTAAGTTTCTGGATAGTCAGAATTAGGTCCTACCATATCGAAATCGTATTTTTCTCCCATGTTGAACCAGTAGCAGAAGTATTTCCTGTAACCTCCTGACGACTGATAACCGTGTGTAATTGAGTCACCTATGGGCATGATTTTAATCGGTTCGTTTGTGGGTGTTTCTTCCTCTGCAACGGCAACGGTCGGTACAAGCGTAAACGCCATAGTTACCGCTGATATAAGGGACAGGATTTTTCTTTTCATTGCTATCTACTCCTTTTTAATGAATTTATCCATTTAATTATTGTGGATTTTATATTGTGGTCTTTTATTTTGTTGATGTCAAGATATTCTGAATAGAGATTTTTCCATTCTGTCGGGAATAATTCGTAACTCCACGCTCCGTCGTCGGAATATATGAAACCGTCTGTTTCCTGAGCGATAGCCATTGCGACAAATCCGTAAAACAAACTTACAACAGCAGGTTGACCGACAGTGCGTTTAATCTGCCATAAATAACCGATTTTTCTGTTTTTCAGTATGGAGCTTCTGAATTCGGGTATATTGTCATTTGTCGGATAAATTTCAAAGCTTGTACTCATTTTATAATTATCCTTTCAATAATTCTCATATTTATTTTAACATTTATTGAATATTATGTCAATAAAAAAATTCAGGTTATCTGTGACAAACATATTGTATTTTGGTGGGAAAGTATGGTATAATATACACAGTGAGGATATTTTTTTACGGAAGTACAAAACTTCTGTGCATCTTCACAAATAAAGTGTACTGGAGGAATAGTATGGAGAATAGAAACTATGAAATTGTTGACAGCGTTGAAATGCTTGAAAAAGCCGTTGAACGTGTACGTAAAGCACAGAAAATTTTTTCGTCTTACAGTCAGGAGCAGGTGGACAGGATTTTCCGTGAGGCTTCCCTTGCGGTCAACAAGGAACGTATTTCCCTTGCAAAGCTTGCTGTTGAGGAAACGGGAATGGGAATAGTTGAAGATAAAGTGATTAAGAATCACTATGCTTCCGAGTACATTTACAACAAGTACAGATATACTAAAACCTGTGGAGTTATAGAGGAAAACAAGGCTTATGGTACTAAAAGAATCGCCGAGCCGATTGGTGTTATTGCGGCGGTAATCCCGACAACAAACCCCACTTCAACGGCTATATTCAAGGCGTTGCTTGCTTTAAAGACAAGAAACGGCATTGTAATAAGTCCGCACCCGAGAGCAAAGAAATGTACAATTGAAGCATCTAAAATAATTCTTGAAGCGGCTGTCAGGGCAGGTGCACCCGAAAATATAATTGCGTGGATAGATGTACCGAGTCTTGAAATGACTAATTTTATAATGCGTGAAGCCGACATCATACTTGCGACAGGCGGTCCGGGCATGGTTCGTGCGGCATATTCAAGCGGAAAGCCTGCTATTGGTGTAGGTGCAGGAAATACGCCTGCAATTATTGACGATTCGGCGGACATTGTTCTTGCTGTCAATTCAATTATTCATTCAAAGGTTTTTGACAACGGTATGATTTGTGCGTCCGAACAGTCAACGATTATACTTGAAAGTATCTATGATAAAGTAAAGGCTGAATTTTTGTCAAGGGGTTGCTACTTCCTCAATGATGAGGAAAAGGACAAAGTACGCAGGACTATTTTAATAAACGGTTCACTCAATGCGAAGATAGTCGGACAGAGTGCCTATAAAATTGCCGAAATGGCAGGTGTAAACGTTCCTGACGGAACAAAAATCCTGATAGGCGAAGTGGAAAGCACTGAACTTTCAGAAGAATTTGCACACGAAAAACTTTCCCCCGTTCTTGCAATGTATAAAGCAACCGATATTCAGGACGCTTTTTCAAAGGCTGAAAAGCTTATAGCTGACGGCGGTTACGGTCATACGTCGTCTATTTATCTTGACATTAAAACACAGCAGAAAAAGCTTGAAGAATTTCAGAACCGTATGAAAACGGGTCGTATTCTTGTTAATACTCCGTCGTCACAGGGAGGTATAGGTGACCTGTATAATTTTGACCTTGCACCGTCACTTACACTGGGCTGTGGTTCATGGGGAGGAAATTCCGTAAGTGAAAACGTCGGTGTAAAGCATCTTCTTAATATAAAAACCGTTGCCGAAAGGAGAGAAAATATGCTGTGGTTCAGAACGCCTGAAAAAATTTACATGAAACGTGGATGTCTGCCCGTTGCACTTGACGAACTCGGTACGGTTATGAACAAAAAACGTGCTTTTATAGTTACGGACGGATTCCTTTATGAAAACGGTTATACAAAGTCAATTATCGACAAGCTTGACAAAATGGGAATACAACACGCTGTTTTCTTTGACGTTGAACCCGACCCGACTCTTGAATGTGCGGAAAACGGTGCAAAACAGATGACATCTTTCAGACCTGACGTTATAATTGCTGTCGGCGGAGGTTCTGCAATGGACGCAGCAAAAATTATGTGGGTTCTCTACGAACACCCCGAAGCCGATTTCATGGATATGGCTATGCGTTTTATGGATATAAGAAAAAGAGTGTATACGTTTCAGAAAATGGGCGAAAAGGCTTATTTTGTCGCAATTCCCACTTCTGCCGGAACGGGTTCGGAAGTAACGCCGTTTGCCGTAATTACCGACGGAAAAACGGGTTTAAAATATCCTCTTGCCGACTATGCACTTATGCCGAATATGGCAATTATTGACGTTGACTTCCATATGACCGCACCGAAAAGTCTGACTTCCGCATCAGGTATTGATGCCGTGACCCATGCTGTTGAGGCTTACACTTCAATGATGGCTACCGATTTTACAGACGGTCTTGCACTCAGAGCGTTGAAAATCATATTTGAATATCTGCCACAGGCTTACGAGGACGGCGAAAACAATCCTGTCGCAAGAGAAAAAATGGCAAACGCCGCTACTATGGCAGGTATGGCTTTTGCAAATGCGTTTCTTGGTGTCTGTCACTCTATGGCACATAAACTCGGTTCGTTCCACCACCTTCCGCACGGTATAGCTAACGCCCTGTTAATAGAGGACGTTATACGTTTTAATGCTTCTCCCGTACCTGCAAGAATGGGGACTTTCTCACAGTACGGTTATCCGTATACACTTGAACGCTATGCGGAAATTGCGGATACTCTCGGTCTTGGCGGTAACAGTGACAGTGAAAAGCTTGAAAATCTCATAAGTGCAATAAGGGAACTGCGTCACAAAATCGGTATAAAGGACACTATAGCCGAATATGGCATTGACGAAAAATATTTCCTTGACCGTCTCGACGAAATGACGGAGCAGGCTTTTGATGACCAGTGTACAGGTACAAACCCACGTTATCCGCTTATGAGTGAAATAAAACAGATGTATCTTAATGCTTATTACGGAAAGACTTTTGAAGAAAAGTCGTATCCCGTCAGCTGAATGGAGGGTTGAAAAATGAATAACGAAAATATAATTGCTGAAAGAATCAACAAAAAAATTTATCGTGACGGTGATAAGGTTGTAAAGCTTTTCAATGAGGATTATTCAAGGTCGGACGTTCTTAATGAATCACTCAATCATGCACGTGCGGAGGAAACGGGTCTTAACATTCCTGAACTTTATGAAGTTACAAGAATTGACGGAAAATGGGCGATTATCATGGAATATATAGAGGGTGAAAACCTTGCTGATTTAATCGCCTCAAATCCTGCAAAGTACGGCGAATATATGAATCTGTTTGTTGACATACAGCTTGAAATACAGTCAAAACGTTCTCCTCTGCTCAGTCAGTTAAAAGACAAGATGAACAGAAAAATAAGTCTTACCGAACTTGATGATACAACAAAATACGAACTTTATACACGTATCGCAAGTTTTCCCGAACACCATAAACTTTGTCACGGTGACTATACGCCGTCAAATGTCATAATCAGACCCGACGGAACACCCTATATACTTGACTGGGCACACGCTACACAGGGAAATGCTTCCGCCGATGCGGCAAGAACCTATCTTACTTTTTGTCTTAAAGGAAATATTGAGGGTGCGGAAAAATACCTTGAACTTTTCTGCAACAAAAGCAATACCGCAAAAAAATACGTTCAGTCATGGTGTCCGATTGTTGCGGCTTCACAGTCTGTAAAGAAGAACTGTAAAGAGCGTGATATTCTGCTTTCGTGGGTAAATGTTGTTGACTATTCATAATTTCAAAAGGACAGGCGGAAAACCTGTCCTTATTTTTTTTGAATATATTTTGACCTTTTATATTGAAATAAGAAAAAATAAGTGATATAATATATTATTATAGTATATAAAGTGAAATGAGGAGGATTTTATGAATAAGAAGATTGTTTTTTCACTGTTGTTTGCTTCGGTATGTTCACTTTCAGCGTGCGGAAAAGACGATATAGGCTCGCTTGATGACTCCGTTATTATAAACGAGGGTTCAATAAGTGACAGTACTGAACAGGATACATCTGACGGGAATTTACAGACTGAAACAGGAGGATATGTTGTTACGGCAGTTCCTACTACAACAACTACGGTTACTACAGCAACCGACGAACTCGGAAATATAATAACCGAAACCGTTCCTGTTGAACCGTCTGTTGAAACACCTGCCCCCGAAACACCTGCTGACCCACAGACTCCCGAAACTGTTACCGAAACACCTGCACAGTCTGTTATTGACTATACACCGTCAACCGCTGCCGCAGGTACACCTGCATCAACCGCCGTGCTTCCTGCCGACGCTCCGACACAGTATGATTATAACTACGGTCCTGCACCGACAGTCTATAATATTCCCGGAATAAAATATATAGACAATGTTCTTATTGCCAATAAATCATACAGTCTGCCTGCCGACTTCTATCCCGACCTTGACCAGACCTGTCTCAGTCAGTTCTATAAATTACAGAATGACGCTTCGGCTGTC
>JAGAQS010000048.1 GCA_017622635.1 Ruminococcus sp.
CCGTTATGTCGAATAAATATGTATACTATCGCAGCCATGACCGCACAGAATATCATTTCGGCAAGAAATTCAACGCCTGTTATATCGGATATGTTTTTTGTCATACTGTTTCCGACTACATATATAACTATGAGTATGACTGCGAATGTTACTTCGTTCTTTTTAAACAGTTTCATAATGTTTCTCCTTTCAGGGCAGATATAGCACCGTTAAACGTTGTGATAAGTATTTTTTCAAAATGTGCTTTGTCATAATTTATTGAATTGTTTGCTATAAGGCTGGCGATTCCGTGAACACAAATGAAAGTTGTTTCAAAGACAATTCGTGCCTGAATTTCTGAAATATTGGCACATTTACACAATGTTGATATAATCGGCATAAGTTCTTCGGCGTTTATAAGTTCTGTAAAACTGATATTCTGAAAATTATCTGACTGAAAAAGAAAGCGAAACAGATATTTTTCATCTTGGGCAAACTGTATATATCTTAAACCTATGGACAAAAAAGGATTTTCGGTATTTGGTTCAGGGGTCATGATATATTCCGTATGCAGTTTATCTGTGGCTTCATATACTGCATATGTCAGTTCTTTGACAGTTTTGAAATGATACATAACAGGCTGTGTGGAACATGAAAGCAGTGCAGCTACACGACGTACATTCAGGCTGTCAATTCCTTCTGTACGGATTATTGTTATTCCTGCCTTGATTATCATATCCCTTGTTATTTTGGCTTTTGGTGGCATGATATTCCTCCTTTTAGAATTACGATTGTTATATAACATCTGTATTATAACACGTGTTATTATATTTGTCAAGTATTCTGAGAAAACTTTTTCACAATTCTTATATGAAAAAATCTTTATTCATTTTAAAACTGAATATCAAAAATACCGAAAAACATAATAAACAGCATCATTTACAAAATTTCAGATATATATATAATCCTGACGGGAAAATTTCAGTCCTGTCGGGATTTTGATTTTATGAAATGTTTCACAAAACGCACTATAACTATTTGTACAGTTTTAACAAAGTTGTTTTTTCTGTGAGAAAAATATAATTTTCAGTTGTCTAATATAGGGACAGGGAAAACTGTTTCTTTGTTAATCGATAAAAAAAACGGAGATGATTGATTGAAACTGCTGAACTATGCAAAGCTTATGCGTGTAAGTCACTGGATAAAAAATACACTTATTGTCATACCTGCTTTTTTCGGGACGGCACTTGTTCATACGGAAATTATTTTTAAACTGTTTGCGGGATTTTTTGTATTTTCATTCTGTTCGTCGGCAATTTATATTATAAATGACCTTTGTGATATAGAGAACGACCGTCTGCACCCCGTGAAATGCAACAGACCGCTTGCAAGCGGTACAGTCTCAAAGACAGAAGCGTATATACTTCTTGCGGTTCTTCTGATTTTTACTTTCGGACTGAATTTCATTATATGCGGATTTCACTTAAAGGCACTGATACCGTTGGTTTATCTTATTCTTAATCTGTCATACAGTCTTAGTCTGAAAAACAGACCTGTAACAGACATTGTGATTTTGGTGTCAGGGTTCTTTATACGTATATTTTACGGTTCAATTATCACAGATGTAAAAATATCGGGACTGCTTTATCTTACTGTCATTTCGTTTTCACTGTTTCTTGCATACGGAAAACGCAGAAATGAAAAAATTTCCTGTGGAAACACGTCAAGAAAAGTACTTAAGTTTTACAACGAACGTTATCTCAACAGCAGTATGTATATGTATCTTACACTTTTTATGATATTTTATGCTGTATGGAGTCTGAGCACAGAAAATTCAAGGCTGTTGATTTATACAACTCCGCTGATAATGATTATGTCAATGCGATATACGTACAAACTTGAAATTGACGCTCACGGCAACCCCGTTGACATGATACTGCATGACAAAATACTTATAATTCTCGGTACTGTCTATATGATAATTATTTCCA
>JAGAQS010000049.1 GCA_017622635.1 Ruminococcus sp.
CTCATCATGTGTATACGTGCGGACATCTCTGTTAGGAATGTGGAGGTCAGAGAGGTGCACAAGATTTACGTCAAGCCATTCGCCGTACGGTTTCTGAGATGCATAATAACTTTTTATTTCGTTGTCGTCAATAAGTCTGCCCTGTTTTGTATCGACGAGAAGCATACGGGCAGGACGCAGACGGTCTTTTTTTATGATTTTTTCAGGCGGAATGTCAATACAGCCTGTTTCTGACGAAAGAATAAGAAAACCGTCGTTTGTGATTACGTATCTTGACGGACGCAGACCGTTTCTGTCGAGTACTGCACCCATGATGTCGCCGTCCGAGAAAAGAATAGAGGCAGGACCGTCCCAGGGTTCCATCATTGTTGCGTAATACTGGTAGAAATCGTATTTTTCCTTTGAAATGGTACGATTGTTCTTCCAGGGTTCGGGAATGGTAATCATCACGGCGAGCGGTAACGGCATACCCGACATGACCATAAATTCAAGTGCGTTGTCAAGTCTTGCGGAGTCCGAACCCTCTGTATTTATTGCAGGCAGAATTTTGTGCATATCGTTTTTCAGTACTTCACATGACATTGTTTCCTCACGTGCAAGCATTTTATCGGCATTGCCTGTGATTGTGTTTATTTCACCGTTGTGTACTATGAAACGGTTCGGGTGTGCTTTCTGCCAGCTTGGATTTGTGTTTGTCGAAAAACGTGAGTGAACCATAGCAATAGCCGATTCAAATTCCTCACTCTGCAAATCGCAGTAGAACTTGCGGAGTTCGTCAACAAGGAACATACCTTTATATACAACAGTACGGCTTGAAAGCGATACAACATATGTATTTTCATTTGACTGTTCAAAAATACGTCTTGCAACAAAAAGCTTTCTGTCGAAGTCAAGACCTTTCGGGCAGTTTTCGGGACGTTTCACAAAACCCTGCATTATATACGGCATACTGTCAAGGGCTTTCTGTCCGAGAACCGACGGGACGGACGGTACTTCCCTCCAGCCGAGAAACTCCATTCCGTTTCTCTGAATGATAATCTCGAACATCTTCTTTGCCTGATTGCGTTTGAGTTCGTTCTGCGGAAAGAAAAACATTCCCACGCCGAAGTCTCCCTCACCGCCTATATCAAAGCCGAGTTTAGCGGTTTCCTTTTTAAAGAAGGAATATGGCATCTGTAAAAGTATGCCTACGCCGTCGCCTGTTTTTCCCTCTGCGTCCCTGCCTGCACGGTGTTCAAGCTTTTCAACTATTCTAAGGGCATTTTCGACTACTGTCCTTGATTTTTCGCCTTTGATATTTACAACCGCACCGATACCGCAGTTGTCATGTTCAAACTGAGGGCGGTAAAGTCCCTGCTGAGAGAACGGGGATTCTGTTCTGAAATTATCCATAATATTTCACGCCTTTCCGGTACGTTTCGCCGTTGAACCGCACCTCAAAATAAAAAAGAACGTCCATACAGGCATAATTAACCTGCAATGAACGTCCTTGTTCTTAAAACATATTAACACGCACAGCGGAAAATGTCAAGAGAGTTTTTTGTAAAAATGAAAGTTTGGTGAAATATATCATGTGAGTTTGTGCAAACAGAAGAAAAAATGTCTGTTTTGACAAAAGTTTTAAAATCCTATTGACAAAATGCGGATTCGGGTATATACTGTTATTGTAAACGGCAAAGGGGCTGCGGACTTGATAAAAGTCTGTAGCCCTCTCTTTTTTTTTAAAAGTGTTAAATTCCATACACAACGGGGTGTATGATGTCCTGATTTTCGGGGTATCGTACGCCCCTTTGTTATTTTTGCCGTTTAATCAAAAGGGAGGTATTTTTTATGGTCGATTCAGTTGAAAAAATTCTTGAACAGGCAAACGACAATGTTTTCGGAGTCTGGTTTCTGATTGCAGTTTCCCTTGTATTCTTCATGCAGGCGGGCTTTGCAATGGTTGAAACGGGATTCACAAGAGCCAAGAATGCGGGCAACATTATAATGAAGAACCTTATGGACTTCTGTATCGGTACTGTTGTATTTATTCTCATAGGTTTCGGTTTCCTGCTCGGTGAAGATGTCTGCGGACTTATCGGAAAACCCGGATTTGATATCTTTACATCATATGACAATTTTGATTTTTCAAACTTCGTATTCAACCTTGTTTTCTGTGCGACAACCGCTACAATCGTATCGGGTGCAATGGCAGAGAGAACAAAATTCATTTCTTACTGTATATACTCAGGCATTATAAGTGCGTTGGTATATCCGATAGAGGCACACTGGATTTGGAACAGTGACGGCTGGCTGTATCAACTCGGATTCCATGATATTTCAGGTTCATGTGCAATTCATATGGTAGGCGGTATTTCGGCACTTGTCGGTGCGACAATTCTCGGTCCGAGAATTGGTAAATTTACAAAGACAGAGGACGGAAAAGTAAAAGTAAACGCTATTCCGGGTCATAACCTGACAATCGGTGCATTGGGTGTATTTATACTCTGGTTCGGCTGGTACGGATTCAACCCCGCCGCTTCACAGTCAGTTGAAATGCTCGGTTCAATATTCCTTACAACAACAATCGCCCCCGCTATTGCAACAGTAACGTGCATGGTGTTCACATGGCTTAAATACGGCAAGCCTGATGTTTCAATGTGTCTCAACGCTTCACTTGCGGGACTTGTCGGAATAACGGCAGGCTGTGATGTTCTTGATGCTTTCGGTGCTATATGTGTCGGTATTGTTTCGGGACTTCTTGTATGTTTCGGCGTATGGTTTCTTGATTACGTTCTGCACGTTGACGACCCTGTAGGTGCTGTTGCAGTACACATGATGAACGGTCTGTGGGGTACAATTGCAGTCGGTCTTTTCGCAACAGACAAAGCTCCCGGATTTGCAATCGCACAGGACGGCGGTGCAAGCGGTATCTGCAACACAGGTCTTTTCTACGGCGGTGGTTTTGAACTTCTCGGAAAACAGTTACTCGGTATACTTGCAGTCGGTTCATGGACGGCAATAATGATGATTATTGTATTTCAGGTAATAAAGCACACAATCGGTCTCAGGGCAACAAAACAGGAAGAAATACTCGGTCTTGACATTACAGAACACGGTCTTGTTTCCTCGTATGCTGACTTTGCACCTGCAATGAGTGAGGCAATGCTCGGCTATACTGAAGATGATGCAAAGAGTGTTACAAGAGTATCTGTGGAAAAGGCGGTTGAAGTTGAAAGCTATACAGCTCCTTCACCTGACGGCGAACACCCGAAAATGACAAAGATTGTCGCAATATTCAAACAGCAGAAGTTACAGGACTTCATTTCAGCAATGGAAAAAATCAATGTAACGGGTATTACGGTGACACACGTTCTCGGTTGCGGTACACAGAAAGGACAGACGGAATATTATCGTGGTGCTAAGAGTGAAGTAAACCTGCTCCCGAAAGTAAAGGCTGAAATAGCAGTCTGTGCAGTACCTGTGAACAGGGTTATTGATACGGCACGTTCCGCACTTTATACGGGTCATATCGGTGATGGTAAAATATTTATATATGATATTGAAAACGTTATAAAAGTACGTACAGGTGCAACGGGTTACGAGGCACTCAGAGACGAAGAAGAATAATTCAGGGAGAATAAAAAATGTCGGCAAAGTATATATTTGTAACAGGCGGAGTGGTTTCGGGACTTGGCAAAGGCATAACGGCGGCATCATTGGGCAGGCTGCTCAAATCCAGAGGACTGAAGGTAGCCGCACAAAAGCTCGACCCGTATATCAATGTCGACCCCGGCACCATGAGCCCATATCAGCACGGCGAAGTATTTGTTACCGAGGATGGCGCCGAGACCGATCTCGATCTCGGTCACTATGAGCGGTTTATCGACGAAGATCTCAATCAGTATTCCAACCTCACCACCGGAAAGGTTTACTGGAATGTTTTGAACAAAGAGCGCCGCGGAGAA
>JAGAQS010000050.1 GCA_017622635.1 Ruminococcus sp.
ATAAAGTCGTGTACTTCTTTTCTGAAATCTTCACTCTGCTGTGTAAGTTCTTCAGCCGTTTTTTCAAGACCGTATGTAAGCTGTACTTTTTTTCCTTTTAGGTACTTCACAAGTTTTACGTCGTGATTTCCCGCAACCGCAAGGGCATTTCCCGATTTTACCATTTTCATGGCAAGTTCAAGAACGCCTGTATTGTTAATACCTCTGTCACAGAAATCACCGAGAAAAACAGCTTTTCTGCCGTCGGGGTGAACGGGTATACCGTCTTTGTTTCTGACATATCCGAGTCTGCCGAGAAGTTCACAGAGTTCGTCATAACAGCCGTGAATATCGCCTATAACGTCAAAAGGTCCGTGTTCGTCCTGTTTGTTGTTCCAGAGTTTTGTACGGACGATTTCGGCGTTTTCAATATCTTCTATGGAGTTCAGTACATATACATATCTGAATCCCTCACGTTTCAGATTTCTTATACTTCTCCGCAGGTCGTTGCAGTGCTTGTATATTACTTTTTCGGGAAAACCACGGTTTTCACGTGCATTGTTTCTTTCAATAAGAACTTTTTCAGGCAGATTGAGAACTATTGCGACACTGTGGACATTGTTTTCACGTGCAAGGTCAACAATCTGTTTTCTTGAAGACTTCTGTAAATTGGTTGCGTCGATTACAGTAAGTTTCATGAGGTCAAGACGTTTTTTTGCCGCATAGAAAAGCAGGTCAAAAGCTTCATGGGAAACGTTCTGATTGTTTTCGTCGTCTGAAATCATGGCACGGAAAAAGTCAGAAGACAGTACTTCCGTAGGTCTGAATTTTGTATTTGCAAATGTTGTCTTTCCGCTTGAAGTTGCCCCGACTATTGCAACAAGGGCAAATTCAGGTATTTCTATACGCATTTTGTAAACACTCCCATCTGTGTCGGTGTACCGTGATTTTCGTCACAATCGCCGATACCGCTTATTTTAACTGTATATCCGAATTTTTCGCAGATATGTTCAGTCCATTTTCTGAATTCTTCTCTTGTCCACTCAAAACGGTGGTCGTCATGACGCAGTGAGTCTGTTTTAAGAAAATCATAATTTTCATTGTATTCCCTGTTGGGAGTGGTAAGAACGACTGTTTTAGGTTCTGCAAATTCAAACACTACACGTTCAAATGCAGGTATTCTCAAAGGTTCGATATGTTCTATTACTTCAACAACACACGCACAGTCATAACCCGAAAAACGTTTGTCCCTGTAAGTAAGTGATGCCTGCATAAGAGTAAGTTTGTTTTTTCTGTAAGACTGCATGGTATCATAGTGAAGTCTTGATTTAGCCTTTTCAAGTTCATGTACTGAAACGTCTGCGGCTGTAACTTTTTTTATCTGTTTTTCGTCGAGAAGAATTTTAGTCAGACGACATTCACCGCACCCCAAATCTATAACACTTTCCGCACCGCTTTCAAGAACGGCGTTTTTTACAGCCTCCATACGCTGAGTATTAAGTGAAATCCTGCGTTTCTTTACTTCTTCGGGTATATTTTCGTCTTTCTTTTCTTCATCTTCTTCTGTGGGTTCACTTTCAGTCAGACGGTCAATAGTCCTGTGTGCGTAACTTTTTTTCATGAGGAAATAACGATAAACTATTTCTTCACGTGCAGGGTGGGAAGCAAGCCATTCACCGCCGTGTGACATGAGCTTGTCAATTTCGTCCTCACTGATGTAATAATGTTTCTGCCTATCAAAAACGGGAATAAGTACATAGATATGATTGAGCAGGTCGGAGAGTTTCACAGTACCGCTTATTTCAATGTCAATATAC
>JAGAQS010000051.1 GCA_017622635.1 Ruminococcus sp.
GGTGAAAGTTCCTCCATTGAAAGAAGATTTATATAACTGATAATTGAGGTAAGGGGAGTTTTGAGGTCGTGGGAAACGTTTGTCACGAGGTCTATTTTCATTCTTTCCGACTGTAAACGTTTGTCAACGGCTGTCTGGATACCGTTGGAAATGTTGTTTAATTTTTCGGTCATTGTGTAAGTCGGATTTTTCATATCAACTTTCTTTTCGGAATAGTCACCGTCGTAAATGTCGTTTATGTGTTCTGAAAGTCCGTTGACGGCACTGATGTCTTTCAGATTCAGATATACATATACCACACATATAATCAGCCATATAACAGGCTCGGCATTTATTGCAACCGCAAACATTGACGCAAGAACGAATATTCCGAGTTTTATTAAAAATCTTCTTGCAAAGACTTTATTGTCAGCCATGTCTTTACGGAATAATACGTCTTTTATTGTTCTGATTACCGGCTTTATTTTATTACTGATGCGTTTCAGGATTTTTAAAACAAATTTCCAAAGACGGTTTACTAAAGTAGTTTTCCAGAAACTACGGCATTTCAGACGTTTTACAAGTGTATTAACACAGAGTACCACAAGTGCGAAAATTGCCGTCCATGCGGTTGTCCACAGAGATATTACGGTCAGCTGATAATTTTCAATATATTCTTCGATGAAATCGTAGAAATCGTCAAGAACGTAGAGACTTGCACAAGCTCCGACTGTTAAAAGTACTCCTGCGGTTATGACTGCTTCTACCCATATATTGTCAGTATGTGCCATGACAAACTTTTTCTTTTTTGTATTGTAACCGCTTGTGACAATAAAGAAAATCATTAAAATTACGGAGAGTACAAGAAAGGGGATTGCGGTAAGAAGAAAACGTGTCATAGTTTCTTCGGCAAAATTTCTGTCTGCCTCAACCTGTCTGTAAAGCGGGAGTATTTTTTCGGAGGGAGTTATACATATTTTCAGAGGTACTTCATTGCCCTGTTGTGTGGTATAATTTTTTACTTCAACCCATTCGTTTGATTTTCTGTTATAGAGAATGTATGAATTTCCGTCGGATTCAAGAAGTTCTGCGGGTATTTCGGGAATAGCTGTATTTGTTTTCTGCGAGGGGGAAGCTTCAACAGCTATCATTACTTCCTGACCGTAATCGTCATAGTATTTACCGGAGTATTCGTCATAACGGTATATATTTATATTTACATTGTCCGAGGGCGTTTCGGGAACGGGTACAGGTGTTGAACCGTCTTTTTTGTAGTAGATTTTAACACCCAGATTGTCAATATAATAATCAAGGTTTTTCGTATCATAATCAAATACAGCTGTTGCCATAATGCCGTTTATTGTGTGGGGAAAGTCATAGTAGGTCATACCATAATCTGTAGTATACCATTTTGAATCGTAGTAATTGATATAACCGTTAACATAACCGTGTGAGAAAATACCGTTTACCTGAGACGTGGAATATTCGTCTGAATCATATATATCGTCAAAACTTTTGTTATCGGTGGAGATTGAATTTTTTCCCCATGAAACATAATAATTATAGTTTTCGTTTTCCTGTATGGTGATATTGCCTTTTTCGTCCATGAGACCGAGTTCTTTGAGTGCCTTTTCGGTTGAGTTTTTCAATTCGTCCGAACCGATGAATTTTCCGTTTTCGTCAAGATTACGCAGGTACATATTTCCCACTGTCCACAATTCAGCGAACATCTCTTCAACTTCTTCATTTTCTCCGTCGTATACCAGATTGTTATAATTGCTGAATGATTTCTGTACTTTCAGATAATTTGCAAGACCGACTGATACACATACCGCAAATATTACACACGCACTTACAAATGCAACAATACGTGTGGATTTCTGTTTCAGAACATTAATAACTTTCAAGTTTTACCTCCTGTTTTTTCTATTTTATAACCTATTCCCCATACAACTTTAAGATAACGGGGGTCACTGGGGTTTATCTCTATTTTCTCACGTATATGTCTTATATGGACCATTACGGTATTTTCAACGGAATATGAATCTTCATTCCATACACGTGAATATATTTCTTCCGCAGAAAATACCCTGCCTGCGTTTTCCATAAGCATTTCCGTGATTTTATATTCGGTTGCGGTAAGTTTAACGGGTTCACCGTCAACATAAAGCTGTTTTGCGTCTCTGTCGAGTGTGAGACCGCCTATTTTTATATTTGAGTCCATATTGATACTGTCCGCCGAACCGAGACTTAAATAACGGCGTAAATTTGATTTTACCCTTGCGACGAGTTCCATGGGATTATACGGTTTTGTCACGTAATCGTCAGCACCCATTGAAAGACCTAAAATTTTGTCGCTTTCCTCCGACTTTGCCGAAAGTACAATAATCGGAATATTTTTGGTTGTACGTATTTTCATCATGGCGGACAGACCGTCAAGTTTCGGCATCATTACGTCAATAAGAATAAGCTGTATATTGTTCTGCATGATACTTTCAAGAGCCTCAATTCCGTTATACGCCTTGAAAATTCTGTATCCCTCTTTTTCAAGAAGTTTTGCAATTGCGTTTACTATATAGTGGTCGTCGTCCACAACGAGAATGGAAGCGTTTTCAAAATCGTTCATATTTTTTCCCTTTCTTTTGTAAATATCATTATAATAACCCCCCTTGTTTTAGTTCAAGGTTATTATAACAGTAATTTCTTAATATGACAATGACGAAAATCTTATGATTTTCTTAATAAAATAAAAAACGCTTTTACGAAAAATTATAAAAACGTTTTCTGTTATTAATTTTTGTGTATGGACATAAAAAAGAGTCCGAACATTCGGACTCTTTCAAAGTGTTGATTGTGATTCAACATAATGGTCTGAGTGACGGGACTTGAACCCACGGCCTCTACCACCCCAAGGTAGCGCGCTACCAACTGCGCCACACCCAGTCATTTTTGGTGTACCTCAATCAACGTTATATATTATAGCACGTATTTTTGAATTTGTCAAGGGTTTTTTGAAAAAAATTTCAGATTTTTTCAACTTTTTTCCTGAAATCAGAAAGAATTACGGTATATTGCCAAAAAAAGACTGCGTTTTCAGCAGTCCTTTTTTGATTTTTTAATTCTGCTCAGTACTGCATATAAAACTATAAAACATATACCTACAAGAAGTATCGCAATGTGTACTGACATGAATGCCCTTGTAAGCCCGTACATTGCACTTGTGAATGATTTGAAAACCTGTGGCTGTTTTATTACAAATGCGTCAAAGTACTTTGACGACAGAAGATATATACTCGGAACTGTTCCGAAAATTCCCGCAATCAGTGATGAAATACCTGTCCAGTAGAGAAAGTCGGGAATACGGTCTATAAGGAAAAGAAGAAGTATAAGGAAA
>JAGAQS010000052.1 GCA_017622635.1 Ruminococcus sp.
CAAGACCTGAACATACAGTTGATTTTCCTGTTCCGCCCTTTCCTGATGTAACGGCAATAATTTTTGAAGTTTCAGACATTTCAGTTCCTTTCTGATATCCACCGACCGAAGCAGTGGCACATCACTGCCGAACGGCAACGGATTCTATAAAAAATCAAAATATAACTTAGGATAATTATACCACAAAATGCTTTATTTGTCAAAGAAGTTTTTGGCTAAAAAAATAAGATTGTGCAATTCATCTCTTTTAACAGTGTTTTATTGTGAAAATCTCACAAATCGGATTTTATATTTTCAATAATTTTACTTACGGTTTTTTCGATTCCGCAACCGTTTTCATCAATTATAATATCCGCATACTTTTCATAAAGCGGGGTACGTTCATTGTAAAGGTCAGTCAGACGCTGTCCTTTTTTTATGACAACGCCCCTGTTTTTTATATTTCCGAGGCGGTATTTTAATTTAAGGTAATCAAGTCTGAGATAAACGACAGTTCCGATTTCGGAAAGATGTTTCATTGCCTCTCTGCCGTAGACAACACTTCCGCCCGTTGCAATTACTGACTTTTCGGTATTTATACAGCTGTTCACTCTGTTTTCGATTTCAATGAAACCGTCCACACCGTCGGACTCTATTATTTCGTGAAGCAGACGGTTTTCACTTTCCTGAATAAGCAAATCCGTATCAATAAATTTATATCCGAGAATTTTCGCAAGAATAACACCGACCGTACTTTTGCCTACACCGGGCATTCCGATTAATATTATATTACTTTTCACACCAATTATTCCTTTACAATATACTACTTATCATTTTACACAATTCCACAAAAAAAGTCAATAGAAAAAGAAATATTTCCTTAGTATTTTACAAAAAATATCACATAATTGACATTTTATTAATTATGTGGTAACATAGCATTAACGGAGGTGCGGAATGAATAACAACCCTTTTATATTTTCACTCGACAATAAAAGATATCACACACTGAACTATTACAACAAAACCGTTTTCGGCAAGAAAATTTATAAAGCCGTAATTGACTGCGGTTTCACCTGTCCGAATATCGACGGAACAAAAGGCATGAATGGCTGTATTTTTTGTGACGGCGGAAGCGGATACTTTACAGACGGCAGTATTCCCGTAAAAGAACAGATAGAAAAAGAAAAAAGCCGTATATACGGTAAATACGGCAATGTCCCGATAACTGCGTATTTTCAGGCAAACACAAACACGTATGCACCTGTGGAAACTCTCCGCAGACTTTATTTTTCCGTTCTTGAATTTCCCGAAATATGCGGTATTTCAATAGGAACAAGGGCAGACTGTCTGCCCGACGACGTTCTTGACCTGCTCAGTGAACTGAATGAAAAAACGTCTCTTACTGTTGAACTCGGTATGCAGACCGTACACGAAAAAACCATTGAAAAAATAAACCGTTGCTGTACACATACAGAATTTCTTGACGGATATTTTAAACTTAAAAAACGAAATATACGCACCTGTCTGCACATTATAAACGGTCTGCCTGACGAGTCACCCGAAATGATGACCGAAACGGCACGGCAGACGGCTTTTCTCCGTCCCGACGCTGTGAAGCTTCAGATGTTGCACGTAATAAAAGGTACTCAGCTTGAAAATATGTACAGTCAGGGCAAAATACGTATGCTTGAAAAAGACGAATATATTGATACAATCGTCCGTCAGCTTGAAGTTTTACCACCCGAAACTGTTATTGAACGCATTACGGGTGACGGTGACAAATCAAAGCTTGTTGCTCCGCTGTGGAGTGCCGACAAAATATCGGTTCTCGGTGCAATTGACAAGAGACTTGCCGACCTTGACACGTGGCAGGGCAAATATTACAACAAAAACCTGTAACCGCATATAAACGGTCACAGGTTTTTTTATTTTACAGACTGTTTACAATCAGTTTTCTTATTGCCGTAACGTCAAACGAATCAATTTTACCGTCGGAATTTATGTCAGACTTTTCACGCTGTACGTCGTCAAGTTCACACTGTCCGAGAAGAAATTCCCTCATCATTTCCGCATCTTCTGCCGAAACAGTTCCGTCGCAGTTTATATCTCCGACAACTTCTTCCGTACCGTTATTATCAAGCGGAACGTCAAACCTTGTCAGGTTATATGATTCAATCAGACTTATAAGATATTCGGCATAGTTGCTTGCTGTTGCCCAGCCGTCAGCCTTTATTTTATAACAAGCCTCTTTGTAGTCGGTTTCGCCTATGAGGTTGGAATATCTTTCATAACCTGTAATGAACTGATAATATCCCTCTATTCCCTCCTCAAACGAATGATATACCCTGAAAGTACCGTTGACGGTAATCATAACACCGTTTACTTCCTCACCTGTTCTCAGGACAACGCTTTCACC
>JAGAQS010000053.1 GCA_017622635.1 Ruminococcus sp.
ACGGACAAACTCAGATTACAGATAAAGGCAGTTCAGCCAATGAATAATATTTATCAGTAAAAAGTTATTTGTACTGTTTTATTAAGTTATATAAGATGATGGACAAATCATTAATATAAACAGAAACAGACAAATTCTATTTTTTTTTGCTTTTTTTTAATTATTTCCGAAAATCTGCACATAGATTTCATGAAAAATATTTTTTACGGGTACTGTTTGTACCCGTTTTTTTATTACTCTACTATACGTGGATTGACAGTATATATTTACAGGTATATAATATATTTATCACACAGAAAGCGAGGCGGTATATTATAAATCCCGGAAATATCGGTCAGCTTATCCGCCGTCTGCGTACGGAAAAAAAGCTGACACAGAAACAGCTTGCAGAAAAAATAAACGTAAGCGACAAAGCCGTATCAAAGTGGGAAACAGGAAACGGTATCCCCGACATCGCAATTCTTGCGGAACTTGCCGAACTGTTTCAGACGGATATGCAGACACTGCTTGACGGCAGAATACATGAAAACGAAAGTGAGAACGGAAATATGAAGAAAATAAAATTTTATGTATGTAAGGAATGTGGAAACATTATAACGTCAACTTCCGAGACAGGAGTTACCTGTTGCGGAAAAAAACTGACCGCACTTGAAATGAAAGAAGCGTCCGACGGTGAAAAACTCAATGCAGAATATGACGGCGGTGAATGGTACATAACCACAGACCACCCCATGACAAAAGAACATTATATATCATTTGTCGCATACCTGAATGACAGCACAGCCGTAATTTTCAGACAGTATCCCGAATGGCAGGTTAATCTGCACATTCCCTTTGCAACTTCGGGCAGGCTTGTATGGTACTGCAACAGATGCGGTCTTATGTATCAGAATCTGAGAAGAAAAAAATAACGTTTTTTTACGGGTACTGCGTGTACCCGTCTTTTTTTCTGAAATGCTTGCAATTTGTCTGAATATATGTTATCATAGACTTCAAGGAGGATTATTTATGAAAAATATCTTTTCAGTTATTTTTATGAATATATGGGGCTATGATATGATTATTTTCATAGTCGCCGTCTTTACGGGCATTATGTATTATTATCTGTGGCGTTCGGCGGACAGGCTCTATAAAAAAATGCACCTGACCGTTTTTGTTCCTGATGGTGACATTTCACCGAAAGAAGCCGTTTCCGATATTTCCGGACTGCGTGAAAGTGAAATAGTCAGCATGAGAAATCAGACAGGCAGTCTTTACTCTGTCTTTGTCAACCTTACGGGAATATTCCCACTTCTTGGTATTCTCGGCACTGTCACGTCCCTGCTCGGTCTTGTTTCAGATACGTCAAATATAACGGGAAATTTCTACGGTGCTTTGACTTCAACTTTCTGGGGGCTTGTCTTTGCGATTATCTTCAAGTTTCTTGACGGTATCGTTTCCGCAAAAATTGAGGACAACGAAAAAAGCGTCGCACTCTATCTTGAAAGAAATTCAAGGAACGTAACCGAAAAAGAAAAGGTAGCCGTATGAAAAACAAAGGTATAGTTATTGAACTTACTGCTTTGCTTGACGTTATTCTGATTATGCTTTTCTGGCTTATGATGAACATTCAGGACAGCAATGAAAACATTCGTGCAGAAGCGGACAACCGTATTGCCGATGCTGAAAAACAGGTGAAAGAAGCAGAAGAAAGTGTTTCGGAAGCACAGAGGACGGCGGAAAATGCCGTTGCGGAAATGGAAAAAATGCAGGCTGAACTTGATGCTGTACGTGAGGAAACGGAAAAGGAAATTGCTGAAGCATGGAAAAAGTCCGCAAGTATAAACGACAACGCCACCAAAAATCAGTACGCACTTGAAAATTACGAAAAAGGTCGTCTTATAACAATCAACCTCAGTGACAGCGGTATTTCAATATCGGAAAACAACAGTGCGGTCGGACAGACTTCCGTTATTTCCGAACGTACAATAACAGAAAGTCTTGTTTCCTCACTCGAAAGCCTGAATCTCGGACAGAATGATGTGATACTGTGTGCAATGGTTTACGACGGCAGTGAAGCACTTTACAAAGACGTAAAGGCAGTTAGAAATGCCGTTGACGAAGTAAAGAACAGTTACACAAATTTGTACTGTACTTATATAAATATAAAGGAAAGGTAAAATAATTGTTATGTCTAAAAACGAAGAAAAAAAGAAAAAAAGTAAGTTACTGCCTGTAATCGTTGTACTGCTTTTAATTATCGCAGTACTTATGATTGTCGCAAGTCTCGGATTCGGTGGCGGACTGGGTTCGGGTAACGGTGACGGTAACAATAACAGCAGTTCAGGCGTTTCCGAAAATCAGTCATCTGAAAGTACGGAAAACAGCAATTCCGAAACCGTTACGGAAACTGTTCCCGAAGAAACAACGGAATCCATAAATTATATTGACGTTACTGTTTCGGGTGACGTTTATCTTGTGAACGGCAATGAAAAAACACTTGACGCTTTTATCACACTTGCAAAAGAAAGTGAAAACACCGTTGTAAGAATCACCGACGAAAACGCTGTTGCCGACGCTGTTGACGGTCTTGTTTCCGAACTTGAAAACAATAATATCCAATACATTGAACCGACTGAATAACAAACTTTCCCCCACCAAAAGAAGTGGTGCATAAAAGTCATATTTCACGGAAAGGAATGAAAAAATTGAGAAAACAGACAAAAGATACAAAAAAAGCCATTATGAAAACGCTTGAAATTATGGGTTTGGTTTTTGCTCTTTTTTTCTTGATTCAGGATATTATTGAAATATTAATCAAATAAGGTGATAAAATGAACTTAAAGCAAATCAAGAACGAAAAAGGTCTTACACTTCAGCAAATTGCCGATATGGCAGGACTGCCGAAACGTACAGTTGAACAGACTATATACCGTGACACTTGTTCAGTAAAAACTGCAATCAGCCTTGCTGACGCTCTCGGTGTAACCCTTGACGAACTGTGCAAAGACAGAACCGACTGAATAATATAAAAAAACGGACTTTTTACAAGTCCGTTTATTTTTTACAATCCGTAAAATCTCCTGAAATTCTCTGCAAGAACCATTCTGTTTTCCTGCTCCGTGAATCCTAAACTTAAAAATCTTTCCAGTTCCTCCTCATGACTCCACATGGGAAAATCAGAACCGAAAAAGCAGTTTTCAACGCCGTATTTATTTATAAGTTTACGTGTATATTCTTCTGAAATAAAAGCCATTGAACTGCTTATATCAAATACAACATTTTCAAGACCCGCAAGACATTCTTCCGCCTCACACCATCTCTGATAACCGCCGAGATGTGCAGCCTGTATTTTAAGTTTCGGGAAATTCCTATGTATATTGGCTACTTTCTGCGGTGCGGAATAGTCGTAACGGTTGTCACCGCAGTGAATCATCAAAGGCATTTCACCCTCTATTATTTCGTAAATCCTGAAAGCATCTTTTGAATCAGCGTCGAACTTCTGAAAATCGGGGTGAAGTTTGACACCGTGCAGACCGAGTGCCTTAATCTGTTTTATATCTTCCTCAATGTTTTCAGAATCGGGGTGTGTAGTTCCAAGACCGTAAAAACACGGGTTATTTCCGCACT
>JAGAQS010000054.1 GCA_017622635.1 Ruminococcus sp.
ATGACAAGGAGTACCCTTGACGATAGCCTTTACACGCTTTACGTTAGGCTTCCATGTTCTGTTAGCACGTCTGTGTGAATGGGAAACCTGTATACCAAAAGTTACTCCCTTTCCGCAGAATTCACATTTTGCCATTAGGCTGCACCTCCTTATCTTTTATAAAAAGTCAACATGATTATTCTAACACATCTTACAGAAAAAATCAAGTGTTTTTTGAAAAAAAATGAAAAAAATTTTTTGTTTCATGAAATTTACTCAGATTACTTGAAAAAATAATCATAATGTAGTATAATAAAAAGTAATTAGCTGTGGTAATTTATACCTTTACAGTTAAAAAATCAATCAAAGAAAGGATAACTTATGGAAATTACTTCTTTCCTCAGACTGTTTTCGAGAGTGATAACATTGCTTCTGGTTCTTCCGATTCATGAGGCTGCACATGGTCTTGTTGCAAAGTGGTGCGGTGACGATACGGCGGAACGTGAGGGCAGACTTACTCTCAATCCATTCGCACACCTTGACCCTCTCGGTTCAATACTGATTGTGCTTTCGGGATTCGGCTGGGCTAAACCTGTTCCCGTAAATCCTATGCGTATGAAAAAGTACCGTGCAGGTTTTGCACTGACGGCTCTTGCAGGTCCTGTTTCAAATTTACTGGCGGCGTTTGTTTCAATACTTGTATGGGCGTTGCTCCTGTGTACCGAATCGGGAATGACTGCTTATCTTTCGGGTGAGATAACACCGATGTACAGCGTACTTCTTCTGTTGCAGTTCCTTTTCAGTGTAAATGTAGGTCTTGCACTGTTCAACCTGATACCGTTTCCGCCTCTTGACGGATTCAACGTACTGCGTTATTTTACGAATGAAAAATTTGACCGCTGGTTTTATATGCACCAGCAACAGTTACAGTGGGGATTCCTTATTGTAATACTTGTTCTTAACTATATCCCGTCACAATACAATATCCTTGCAATTGCGAATAATTTTGTAAGTGACAAGATGCTTAACCTTGTGTGGCAGATTCCGATGCACAAGTGGGGAATGGCTTGATGGAAAAAATGTCATTCAGGCTTGAAAGTTTTGAAGGTCCTCTTGATGTACTCCTGAATCTTATAAACAGGCACAAGCTTGATATATGTGATATTGAAATTTCGGCACTTCTTGAACAGTATCTTATTTTTATGAATGAATGTCACGAGCAGAACCTTGAACTCGCAGGGGAATTTCTTGAAATGGCTGCACGTCTCATATATATAAAAACGGCTTCTCTGCTTCCGAAACCTGAAGAAGCGGAGAAGATGAAAAAGGAACTTGAGGGGGCATTGATTGAGTATTCAATGTGTAAAATTGCCGCCGAAAGACTTGCCGTGAAATATACGGGCGATATATTTGTACGTACTCCCATGAAGATAAAGTCTGACTCGGTATACAGTCTTGTTCACAGTCCCGAACGTCTTTTGACAGCCTATCAGGGACTTTCGGGCAGAAAGTTCAGAAAAGACGAACAGGAAAACCGAATCGAAAACAAAATAAATTCCGTTGTTAAAAGGCGTATAGTTTCAGTTATGTCAAAAGTCGTCCATGTTCTCAGGGAACTTTACAGTACGGGCGAAATTTACATGGATAAGCTCTATGACGGTATAACAGACAGGTCAGCAAGAGTCGCCACTTTTCTTGCGGTGCTTGAACTTACACGTTCGGGCAGGATATGTATAAGTGACGACAACACAAAAGTTTTTATCAAGGAAAGAAAGGACGGTAAAAAGGTTTGGAAATCGAAGAAAAACTCGGAGCAATAGAAGCCGTTCTGTTTGCGGGCGGTG
>JAGAQS010000055.1 GCA_017622635.1 Ruminococcus sp.
GGTCTTGACAAACCTTTCCGCAGCAAAACGTCATAAACCTGTTACTGAATATACACCGTTGCAGGTGAAAGTTTCCGTTACAGGATACGGAAAAGCCGAAAAACGTCAGATGATGGAAATGACAAGGAGTCTGCTCGGTCTTGCAAATATACCGAAACCCGACGACGCAGCCGACGCACTCGCTGTTGCTATATGTCACGGTCATTCGGTACGCTGGAGATAAATTGATTAAAAAGGAAGATTTATAAATGATATACAGTCTTAAAGGAAAAATTACGGTAAAGGAAATTAATTTTGTCGTGATTGAATGTGCGGGCGTAGGTTACGGCTGTAAGACTTCATATAACACTGTTTCTCAGCTCGGAGAAATCGGAAGTGAAGCCGGATTATATACTTACCTCAGTATAAGGGAGGACAATGCGGAACTTTTCGGTTTTGCAACGTCTCAGGAACTTAACTGTTTCAGACTTCTTATATCTGTTTCGGGAGTAGGAGGAAAAGCCGCAGTTTCAATACTTTCCGACTTTACACCTGAAAGTTTTGCGTTTCTTGTTGCGTCGGGCGACAGTAAGGCTTTTACAAAAACAAAGGGAATAGGTGCAAAAACCGCACAGAGAATAGTACTTGAACTTAAAGATAAAATCGGTTCATTAGGAGGAACAGCTGTAAACCCGTCTGTATCTGTTCCTGTTTCGGATATGAATACGTCGGCTGTTTCAGAGGCACTTGAGGCACTTATGGTACTCGGTTATTCTCAGGGAGAAATTGCTCCCCTGCTAAGACAGTGTGACCCGAATTTAACTACTCAGGAACTTATAAGGGAAGTACTGAGGCTTATTGCGTCGGGTAAAATATAGTTATAAATAACAGATAGAGAAAGGAAGAGAATAGATTTGCATATGAATCTTGACGAACTGCTTAAAGCAGCTATAAAAGATGCTTCAAAGCGTTCTTTGTTTTTGCAGACGCTTATAAAAAGCGACGTATATGTAATCTGTAAAAATCCTGTAGAAGAAAAAGACGGCGGAATATGTCTTGAACTTATAACAATTCAGAATCCGCAGAGGGAAATTTTTATCCCTTTTTTTACAAGCAAACGTTCAATGCAACAGTTTGCAAAGCGTTATGTTGAATATTATAAAATAAACTGCCTCAGGCTTTTTGACCTCATTCAGACGGCAGATGCGGTTCTTAATCCGAATTCATACGGTAAGGAATTTTCTTCACAGGAAATAAAAAGTATCCTGATGATTGCGAGACACCTTAAAATAAAAGCCATATCATACAGAGAAGAAGAAACTATCGATTACCGTCCGTGTGAATATGAAGTTACCCATATTACGAGAGCGGCTTCAAAGTTTCTTTCAAAACAGCCTAACGTTGACAGGGCTTTTATAGCGGAAATGATTCAGGGTTGTGAAAAACCACAGCTTTTAATGGTTCTTGACATGATGGGAAATACCAGAAAGCTTTTTGTTCCGTTGTCGAAATATCTTTCAAAAATCATTAAACCTAATGAACAGCTTTGTTTTATAAACTATGAGCAGGAAACGGGAAAGAAAGCCGCCGCCGTTACAGAACCTTTTTACATACGCAAAAAACGCTATTTTGAAAAATAATACTTCGGAGGTGTTTGTTTTGATAGAGACAGGAGAAATGGAGTTTGCCCCGAGAATGATTTCACCCGAAAATACTTCGGAGGACAGTGATATTGAAGTTACTTTAAGACCGCAGTCACTTCATGAATATATAGGACAGGAAAAAGTAAAGGAAAATCTTGCCATATATATAAAAGCCGCAAAACTCAGAGGTGAACCTCTTGACCATGTTTTGCTGTACGGTCCTCCCGGACTTGGAAAAACTACTCTTTCGGCAATAATTGCCCATGAACTCGGTGTTAATCTCCGTGTTACGACAGGTCCGGCAATTGAAAAACCCGGTGACCTTGTTTCACTCCTTACAAGTCTTTCGGACAATGACGTTCTCTTTATAGACGAGATACACCGTCTTTCAAGAGCCGTTGAAGAAATTCTGTACCCCGCACTTGAGGACAGGGTAATTGATATAATCATAGGAAAAGGACCGTCCGCACGTTCAATAAGAATGGATTTGAAACCGTTTACACTTATTGGTGCGACAACAAGGGCGGGACAGCTTTCCGCACCTCTCCGTGACCGTTTCGGCGTAATACAGAGACTTGAACTTTATTCAAAGGAACAGCTTACGGATATAGTCCGCAGGAGTGCGATGATTCTCGGTATTCCCTGTACACTTGACGGTGCGGCGGAAGTTGCGGGCAGGGCAAGAGGTACACCACGTATTGCAAACAGACTTCTTAAAAGAGTGCGTGACTTTGCCGACGTTATGGGAAACGGTGAAATAAATCAGCAGATAGCGTCCGTAGCACTCAGCAGGCTTGAAATTGACGAACTGGGTCTTGACAGTCTTGACAGGCGTATGCTTGAAATGATTATACGTGGATATGGCGGAGGACCTGTGGGTCTTGAAACACTTGCGTCTGCTATAGGTGAAGAAGCCGTCACAATAGAGGACGTTTGTGAACCCTTTCTTATGCAACTGGGATTTCTCGGAAGAACACCGAGGGGACGCTGTGCGACAAAACTCGCTTATGAACATCTCGGATTTAAATTTCAGGACGACGGCAGTCAGCTTTCTTTATGATTATCGGAAAATATAATTATCGTCATAATGTTATAAAATCACGGGATTTTTACAACGGGCAGATTATTAATGGACAGGCACTTAATACCGTTTCTGAAATG
Source organism: Ruminococcus sp. (assembly GCA_017622635.1). Classification (GTDB taxonomy): domain Bacteria; phylum Bacillota; class Clostridia; order Oscillospirales; family Ruminococcaceae; genus Ruminococcus. Next base: position 2,784 of record JAGAQS010000055.1, read on the forward strand.
CGTTACGGGCTTTGTCACATGAGTTTCAACGGCTGTGAAGTAATATCGGTATATAACGCACTTGCTTATCTGAAAAAGACAGTGCCGTTGTGTGATATAGCTTTTTATATGGAAAAATTCAAAGTACTTTTCGGAATTTTCGGCTGTAACGTCTTTAAAATCGGAAAGGCTCTGAAACATTACGGTATAAATTATGTACGTTCAAAAGAGATAGGAAGTGCGGAAATATTTATTGTGTCTTTCTGGACGGGAAAACGCCTGTTGTCGTCAATACACACTGTTTTCTGTACAAGAGGTGCGGACGGAATAAATATTTATAACAAATATAACAGTTGTCCCGACGTGAGAACCTGTAAAGAAAATTCGGAAATAGCATCACCTGAAAAAATAATAGCCGTATATATAATTAAAGGAGACTGAGATAAAATGGTAAAGCTTTTCGGAGCAGACGGAGCGAGGGGAATGGAAGTAGGAAGTTCAGACCATGAACTTGCCGAAAAAACAGGCAGAACCGCCGCCGCTGTGCTTTCACTTAAAAAAAATCCGAATCCCCTTGTTATAGTAGGACGTGACAGCGGAATATCAGCCGAAAACATAACAGATTCAGTATGTACGGGTATATGTTCAGCCGGAGTTGTAGCGGAAAAACTCGGTGTACTTCCGCCGTCGGCTGTTTCGTGTCTGGTGAGACTTCACGGAGCAGACGCAGGCATTATGGTTACATCTTCTTCTGATAACAGGCACTGTGGAATACGTCTTTATTCAAAGGGCGGATATAAACTCAGTGACGAAACGTGGGAGGAAATAGAACGGCTTGTATTCAGGACACCCGAAAAACTTGAAAAGAGGATAAGAAACAAAAAAGGTGGTGTTATTGTTTGTGAAAACGCCTTTAATGAGTATATAGGATTTATAAAGAAATCCGTAAATCCCGATTTCACGGGAATGAAAATCGCCGTCTGTTGTTCTGACAGAAAAAATATTGTCATTGCGGAAAGGGTTCTGAAAGAAACGGGTGCGGAAGTTTTTACCGTACCTGTGGAAAACAATTATGATACTCAGGAAAAATACAAAAAGGCAAGGGAAGAACAGCTTTCGGATTTTGTTTCGGAAAATCATCTTGACTGTGGTTTTCGTTTCAGAAGCGGTTGCGAAAGATGTATTGCAGTGGACGAAAACGGAAAATTTAAAGATGCGGACAGTCTTTCGGCAGTGTTTGCAAAGTTCATGAAAGAAAATGAACTGCTGAAAAACAATACTTTTACCATTACTTCCGATGTAAGTTTTGGTTTTCTGAAATTTGCGGAAGAACATGATATATCGGTTGTTACTTCGGGATTCAACGAAAGAAGCGTTGTGGGGAGAATGATTGAGGGCGGTTATAACGTCGGTGCGGACAAGAGGGGAAGAATTATATTTTTAGACGAAATTCCGTCGGGTGACGGTATTTTTACGGCAGTGAAACTTTTGTCGATAATGAAAAAAACGGGTATTCCCCTCAGTAGTCTTTGTGAGGAAATAAAGGAATTTCCGCAGGTGACTTTTAAAATAAAGATAAATCCGAAATTCAGTGAAATATGGAAGAATGACACTGTAATTACGGATATGATAGAACACTTTGAGCAGGTTTTCGGTGATACGGGAAAAATTTCCGTGCGTGAAAACCATGACAGGCTTTATATAAGCATTACTGCGGAGGGACAGGACTTCACGGCAGTAAATGAAACGGCAATGAAACTTGCCGAAACAATAAAATCACGAACAGCGTGAAAGGAGTATAAATTTTGAGAACAGCGGAAAACTGGAACGACTATAAAATAATTGATACATCAGACGGTGAAAAACTTGAAACATGGGGCGGAATAAGTCTTGTGCGTCCCGACCCGCAGATAATATGGAAAAC
>JAGAQS010000056.1 GCA_017622635.1 Ruminococcus sp.
ATACCGTCGGGAGCGTCGTCTTTTACTTTCATGGTAACTTTTATAAATGAGTCATTGAATACAAAGTCCTCATCTTTTGAAATGTCAATCCACATTGCATACTTGCCCTTTGTATTTGAAACATAGTCTGCATCTGTGTTACTGCCGTTACCACTGTTATTGTTACTGTTATTGTCGTTGTTGGAAGAATTGTCAGGCTGAGGAGTTGAGTTGGTAATGGTCTTTACTTCTGTAACGGGCTGACCGTCCTCCTGTGTTACGGGTTCACCGTTTGCTTCTGTGACGGGAACTATTTCCGTTACAGGTTCACCTGCAACATAACCTGTTGAACCTTCTTCATTTTTACTGCTTTCGTCGTCTGCGGAAGATGATTCGTCAGAGGACTTTGACGGGTCTACGTGGTCAGCTTTGACGGGGTCGTCCTCATTTATTTCCACGCCGTCCATTGTGATATCATCATCTTCACCGCCCCACTGAAAAGGTACAGCGTTAACGGGTTCTTCCGACGTTTTTTCCTTTGCACTACTGTCATTATTGCTGTTTTCCTTATTTGAACAGCCTGCAAAAGCTGAAAGTGCAACACAGGTAAGTGCAACGAGAGCAATCAGTCTTTTCTTAAAATTTTTCATTTTTATATTCCCTTTCATAAAAAATACATTGTTTCACGGAACAGTGCAATCCGTAATATTCTTATAAATATTATACACACATAAGGACAGTTTGTCAAGGTGCAGAATAAATTATAATCATTTATTTAATAAAAAATCACATTTCCAACATATTCCCGTCACATTGATGATTATTTTTTCTTAATATAGGTTTTGTATGCCTTATCAATTTTTTTAATGCATATTTTCTGCCATAACTTCAATTTTTTCTTTACTTCGTCACCGCTAAGTGCAATCCAGTGTGAAGCAATTCCGTTTTCGTCTGTAACAGCTATTTCGGCGGGACATTCAGTATATGCACAAAATTCACACTTCATACATTCCGTCCGTATCCGTTTAAAGCCTTTCGGACATTTACCGTCATTCATACAGTAAACCTCAAGCAGAAGATGATTGTAAAACATTATATTATTCCTTTCAAAAAATAATTCGGCAGAATTTTACTCCTGCCGAAATTATATTATCTGAATCTTCCTGCGAGTTCACTGAGACCTGCATCAGCCGTACCCTGACCCACAGCGTTGAACTTCCATTCATTGTTATGCTTATAGATTTCGCCGAAAATCATAGCTGTACAGCCTGAATAATCATCTGTAAGATTATATCTGCACATTTCATTGTTGTTTCTGTTGTCAACAATTCTGATAAACGCATTTTTTATCATTCCGAAATGCTGATTTCTCTGTACTGCCTGATAGATATTCGCAACAAAAACTATTCTGTCCACATCATAGGGAACTTTTGAAAGGTCAACGACAATCTGTTCGTCGTCTCCCGCACCTGCTCCCGTGAGGTTGTCACCCTTGTGTACAACACTTCCCGAATCATGACGGAGATGTGCATAATAAACTATATCCTGCTTGCCGACAAGTTTTCCGTTTGTAAGAAGAAGTGCGGAGGCATCACAGTCAATGGCACGTTCCTTTCTTGCAAAAAAACCCGTTTTCTTCTGTGCTTCGTCCCAGCCGAGACCGACAACCACACACGAAAGACCTGCATTATCCTTTGACAGACTTATTTTCTGCCCTTTCTGTAAACTTACGGACATTTCAATACCTCAGTTCTTTTTATTATTCAACGTCTACGCCGTAGCTTGCACAGAGTGCGGCAAGTCCGCCCTGATAACCACTTCCGATAGCGTTGAATTTCCATTCGTTACCGTGCTTGTAAAGTTCACCGAATACAGCGGCAGTTTCAATTGAAAAATCTTCTCCGAGGTCATATCTGAGAATTTCCTCACCTGTTTCCTCATTGTAGATTCTTATGAAAGAGTTGTTGACCTGTCCGAAATTCTGTCTTCTCTGTTCTGCAACAGAGAAGACAGA
>JAGAQS010000057.1 GCA_017622635.1 Ruminococcus sp.
CCACAGCTTATAGCAGGTCCTATTGTACGTTACAGTACTATTGAAAAGGAAATCGAAAACCGTAAAATCTACCTTACCGATATTTCATACGGTCTTAACCGTGTTGTACTGGGTCTTTCAAAAAAAGTCCTGCTCTCAAACCAGTTAAGCATAATAGCAGATACTTTTCTGAAAAATATAGACGACGCTTCTGTTGTTGGTGCATGGTTCGGTGCGATTGCATATTCATTGCAGGTATATTTCGACTTTTCGGGATATTCCGACATTGCCATAGGTCTCGGACGTATTTTCGGATTTCATTTCGACGAAAACTTCCGTCACCCGTTTATCTGTAAGGATATTACAGAGTTCTGGCAGAGGTGGCATATTTCCCTGAGTACTTTCTTCCGTGACTACCTGCTTTATGTTCCTATTTTCGGAAAACGCAGAAAATACGGCGGTCTTTTCCTCGTATGGCTCTGTACAGGTATATGGCACGGTGCAAGCTGGAACTTCATTTTATGGGGAATTTATTACGGATTATTCGTATTCCTTGAAATGCTCATAGGCAAAAAGAAAATGAAGAAAATACCGATTGTCATACGCCACATATATAACAAAATCGTCATTGTTGTCGGTTTTGCGATATTCTATTTTGAAGATTTGAACAAACTCGGTACATTCTTCAAAACCGCTTTCGGTTTCGGCAGTAACGGTATTATCGGACTTCAGGATAAAATCACCTTCATGAACAATATTTATCTTCTTATTGTGGCTGTAATCTGCTGTTTCCCGATTATCGAGGGACTTAAAAAACTTATGGACAAAAACGCTTTCACAAAACACACATCCTCACTTGTCACAACGGTTGTATCTGCCGTTATGCTCCTGCTTACAAGTGTAATGCTTGTTGATGCAACTACAAACCCGTTCCTTTATTTCCGTTTCTGACAGGAGGTAGAATATGTCAAAATCTTCAAAAAAAGACAGTTCCAAAAAACACAGTAATTTCGTGACAAACACTTTCGCCCTTATAAATATCATAGTAATTATGCTTGTACTGATTACGGGATTTGTATACCTGCTTTTCTTCAAACGTGATACCGTTTCACACGAAGAAAACAGAAACCTTACAAAATTCCCCGAATTTACTGTAGAAAGTTATCTCAAAGGCGAATATACCGAGGGAATAGCCAACTATTACGACGATACAGTACCTAACAGAAGTTTTTTCAAAACAATTATTTCCCAATATCTTATGCCACTCAAAGGCGTTAAATACGGTGCAGACGACGACGGTGACGGTGTTGAACTTTACAACACGGGCAACGACAACAAGGAAGAAGAACAGCCCGAAGAACCTGCAACTCAAAATGAACAGACAACCGTTTCAGGTGACAAGGACGATTCAACCGCAACTACCACCACAACCGCCGAAACTCTCCCGAAAGCAAACGCAGCTGCCGCCAACGGTGAAGTGTCAAACAATATTCTTGTCGTAAACAAGCGTGCGATTATGCTTTACGGCGGTGCATGGGGAAATGAAATAAATTATGCCGAAGATGTGAACGCATACAAGGAGGCACTCGGCAAGGACGTGAACGTTTATTCAATGGTACTGCCTACCAGTGTTTCCTACTATCTCCCCGAAAACTATCTTGACCTCGTTGAAAGTGAAAAGGACTATATCGACTCTAGAGAAAAACATCTCAAAAATGTAACCAATGTTGACGCTTACACTGCTTTGTTACGCCACAAGAAAGAAGCAATATATTCACGTACAGACCACCATTGGCAACCGCTGGGTGCTTACTATGCGGCAGAAGAATTTGCAAAAGA
>JAGAQS010000058.1 GCA_017622635.1 Ruminococcus sp.
GGTATAGAGGATATCGACATACTTAATTCCGTAAGGTTTCATACCGTCGGACGTGCAGGAATGACACGGCTTGAAGAAATAGTCTATCTCGGCGACCTTGTCTCTGCCGACAGGGATTACAAGGACGTTGACAGAATGAGAAAAATTGCTTATACAAGTCTTGACAGGGCTATGCTTGAAGCTTTCGCTTTTTCGGTCAGGTCTGTTGTCAAGAAAGGCGGACTCGTTCCCATATGTACGGCGGAGGGATATAATTTTTATACAAGGCTTTGCAAAGAAGAAAAGCCGAAAAAATAGTCTTTAAAAGAGAGGACTTCAATGAAATGAATGAGGATAACAGCAGAAACGGTGAACCTATCAGAAAAATTTCAAAGGTAGGTAAAAAAAATCAGAAAAAATCCCAGAAAAACAGACAGGTGAAAGAACCGTCGGGCAGGTATGAGGTAAAACCTCTCGGCAATGAAAAAGTGGAAAAATTCGAGGAAACTCCCTTACAGGAGCACTATAAGGGAAAACTCGATGATGAAAATGCTGTAGGTGAGATAAACAGAGTACAGTTTGAAGCAAATCCGCCGAAACAGTACAAGGGAAAATATGAGGCAGAACCTTTGCCGAAAGACGTTTATCAGGGGAAATATTCTGCTGAAACTTCCGAAGAAATCAGACCACGAAGATATGACAGTGAAATGTCTTTCGAGACGTACAACGGAAAGTATGCCGCCGATGTACCCGAAGAAAAAAGCGAACCTGTACGCAGTATAAAGAAACTGCCCGAAATTTCCGAATCCGACAGTAAAAAGAAAAAGAAAGCAAAGGCGAAAAAAAATACAGAAACCGCCGAAACTGTTCAGCAACCCAAAAAACGCCGTAAGAAAAAGAAGAAAAAATCTTCAGTGGATTTTCTTGTGAAACTTGTTTCAATATCGGCAAGTGTATTTATAATAGGTGCAATGTTACTGAATATGCCGATTATAAAGGACAAAACAAACGGTGAAAACGTTTCCGTAATAAATTTTGTGAAGAATTTTCAGCCACTGGTTCACGTTGAGGGTCAGTTGAAAAAGAATACTATGGATTTACAGATAGACCCTGAAATCACAGATGTCGATTTTTCGGACGGTCTTGACCTGCCACAGCTTGTCGAGGGACAGTATACGGTTCTTTTTCTCGGATTTGACGAAGAAGAATTTAATACCGATGTAATATGGGTATGTCAGTTTGACATAGGTCACGCAGGTCTGAATATTTTACAGATTCCACGTGATACCTGTCTTCCTGATTATACGAGCAGTCCTACGGGTAAATTCAACAGTATATATGCTATGGGGGAGAAATATATAAATCCTCCGATACAGCGTGTTGTAAATGCCGTTCAGGAAAATTTCGGCATACCGATTGACGCTTACATCACAACAAGCTGTAACGACATTGCGGACATGGTTGACCTTGTGGGCGGTATTCCGATTAACCTTGAAGAAGAAGTCATATACGAGGCAGACAAGAGAATACCTGCGGGTGAAACGGTTCTCAGCGGTGAGCAGGCAGAATGGTTTGTACGTTTCCGCTGGGCATTGGCAGAGGGCGATATAGGACGTATGAAGAATCAGCGTCGTTTTATGGCTGCCGCTATGGAAAAGCTTTTCAGTATAGTCAGTGACGAGGGCAGGGTAAAACTGTACAGCTATCTTAAAACAGTTTACGACAATGAGTATATATACACAAATATGAGTCTCGGTGATGTCGGTATGCTTGCGGACTTTGCGTCAACTCTTTCAATGGAAAATGTACGTGTGAATATGGTTCCCGGTGAGGGTGCAAGGTATGAAGCACCCGACGGTCAGGTATACGACATTTATTCCGTTCACAAGCTTGCAACTCTTAATATGTTAAACAATTATTTCAGACCGTATCAGAGTATTATGACAAGTTCCGATTCTTCACTTGTCGAATATGTTACGGACTATCAGAATACCGCTTATGACGATACGTCCGACAACTTACAGGACATAAGTGACGGTGAATCCGATAACAGCGATTTTATTTACAAGGATATAAATTAAATGAAAGAGGGTAAATAATATGACACAGCAGGAAAAATTTGAAACTATCGTTAAAACACTTGACCTCAAAAAAGGTGAGGATATTCAGGCTCTTAAAGTTGCTGACCTGACTATACTTGCCGACTATTTCATAATAGTCAACGGTACAAGCAACACACACGCACGTACACTTGCCGATGAAGTGGAGTTTCAGCTCTCACAGAAAGGTACAGAACCGCAAAGACGTGAATCCGATACGGGCAATACATGGATTATCCTTGACTATGCCGACATTATCGTACACGTTTTTGACAAGACACAGCGACAGTTCTATAATCTGGAGGGTCTCTGGGCTGACGCTAATCCTGTTGATATAAGTGATTTGCTTATAAAGGAGTGATTTTTTATGAAAACCAATAACCCACAGGGCAGAAACATTGCCACAGCTATAGGTGTGTATATGATTATAAAGTCCGTGCTTAACATGGTTATAGGCGGAGGTCTTAGTATAGGCAGTTTGCTTATAGCGGTCGGCGGTGCGTGTCTGCTTTTTTCAGGAATGCAGTTTGTGAATTTTGTTATTGCGGGAATACTTTTTATAGTGGCGGTTGTACATCTGCCGTCGAATATCTCGAATTTCGGCAGTAACTGGATTTATCTGCTTGAGGGTATAGCTGATATTGTGTGTGCGGTTCTCCTTGTCACAAAGGACGACATAAAGGCACATTTTACAAACAAATGGACAGAACTGAGTGACATTTTTCAGTAATAAATAGTAAAGGAATGATTTTTCAAATGGACAGATACAATTATAAATCTGTTGAAGCAAAGTGGCAGAAGTACTGGGACGAAAACCATACTTTTGAAGCTTCTGACGACTATTCAAAAAAGAAATTTTACGGACTGGTTGAATTTCCGTATCCGTCGGGTCACGGTATGCACGTTGGTCACATAAAGGCTTATTCGGGTCTTGAAGTTGTTTCACGTAAAAGACGCATGGAGGGCTACAACGTTCTTTTCCCGATTGGTTTCGACGCTTATGGACTTCCTACCGAAAACACCGCTATAAAAGAAAAAATTCACCCACGTATCGTTACTGACAGAAATATTGAAAAGTTCACGGGACAGCTCCGCAAAGTCGGTTTTTCTTTCGACTGGTCAAGAGTAATCGACACAACAGAGGAAAAGTATTACAAGTGGACACAGTGGATATTCCTGAAAATGTTTGAAAAGGGACTTGTTTTCCGTGACAAAACTTCTGTAAACTACTGTCCGAGCTGTAAGGTTGTTCTTTCAAATGAAGATTCACAGGGCGGTAAATGTGACGTATGCCACAGTGATATTATTCAGAAAACAAAAGAAGTATGGTATCTCCGTATCACAGAGTACGCAGACAGACTTTTACAGGGGCTTGAAGAAGTTGACTATCTCCCGAATGTAAAACTCCAGCAACAGAACTGGATAGGCAAGTCAACCGGTGCATTTGTTGATTTCAGCATAAAAGAACAGGACGAAAAACTCCGTATTTATACAACACGTCCCGATACTCTCTACGGTGTTACTTTCATGGTAATCGCTCCCGAACACCCCATTATTCAGAAGTACAGGGATTCTATTTCAAACATTCAGGTACTTGACGACTATAAGACAGAGTGTGCAAAAAAGAGTGAGTTTGAGAGGACACAGCTTGTAAAGGACAAGACAGGCGTTAAAATTGAGGGTCTTACAGCAATAAACCCGATAACCAAAAAGGAAATACCTATTTATATTTCCGACTATGTAATGATGGGTTATGGTACGGGTGCAATTATGGCTGTTCCTGCTCA
>JAGAQS010000009.1 GCA_017622635.1 Ruminococcus sp.
CAAGCATCGGCATGACAACAGGGAGAATTTTACCGTTTTCGTTTCTCTTTACCTCTGCAACAAGTTTTATTGCGTAACCGAGAATATCAGCGGAAGAAACGTCACAAAGCTGAATGTCGGAAATGCCTTTTGTATAGACGTTTTTCGGGTATACGTGTTTTCCGAAAACGAGTGACGAAATAATACATATTTTTCGGCAGGCATCATGACCTTCAACGTCTGCTGTCGGGTCTTTTTCTGCGTAACCGAGTTTCTGGGCAAGTTTAAGTGCCTCGTCAAACGGCATATTTTCGTTGTACATTTTGGTAAGAATGAAGTTTGTAGTACCGTTGAGAATACCTGCCGCCTTGTCTATATCGTTTGCGGCGAGACAGCGGTGAAGCGGTCTGATTATCGGAATAGCACCGCCGACACTTGCTTCAAAGAAGAAGTTACAGTTGTGTTCCTTGGCAGTTTTAAGGAGAATATCACCTTTTTCCGCAACAAGTTCTTTATTGGACGTTGAAACGCTCTTGCCTTTTTCGAGGAGGGCTTTTATAAATGTGAACGCAGGTTCAACACCGCCCATACATTCGGCAACAGCTTTTACTTCGTCGTCGTTAAGAATGTCGTCAAAATTTTTTGTGAACTTGTCCTTATACGGTGAATCGGGGAAATCCCTCAAATCAAGTATATACTTGATGTCCATTTCAGTTCCTGCACGGTTTTCTATGCTGTTTTTGTTCTTATAAAAAAGTTCCACGACACCCGAACCGACAACACCGTGTCCCAAAACTGCAAATTTAGCTGACATAATTAATAACCTCCGTATTAAAATATTACTCGGCGGACAGGATTTTTATTTCAAGAACGCCGTCGAGTTCTCCGACAGAATGAAGTTTTTCAAGTTCCTCGTCCGATTCATCGGTAAGTCGCAAGGAAATATTTACGGCAGCCGCTCCGTCTACGGGAATACTCTGGTTGACCGTAAGAATATTTGCGTTGAGACCATGAAGAAAGGCGAGAACGCTTGACAGTACTCCGGGACTGTCGTTAAGAAGAAGATAGATATTTACTATTTTTCTTGTAAACAGTTCTTCATAAGAAAAAATGAAGTCCTTATATTTATAGTAGGCACTTCGTGATATGCCAATACGCTTGCACGCAGATGCAAGGCTTTTTTCACCCCTGCACGCCATAAGTTTCTTTACTTCGAGAACTTTTGTGAATACATCGGGCAAAATTTTTGAATCGGCAACAATAAGCTGTGATTTTTTTTCCATGTCATACACCTTTTTTGACATACACAGAATATAAATTAAGCGGATAATCGTCCGCCGTTCGTGAACAAGTGTACACTATATAATTACTATACCACTTTTTCAGGATTTTGTCAAGTACTTTTTTATACGGCTTTTTTATTACGGGAATATAATTATATATTATAAAATATGGAAAAATTTTTCAGTGAGTGTTGCAAAGAATGACAAAATGTAGTATAATATTTAAGGCAGTGAACTTTTCACTGTAAATTACAGTATTGTGAGTTGAAATATTTATGTGCGGAATTACAGGCTTTACAAACGATATTGACAATTCAAACGCCGTTATCGGTAAGATGATGGACAGAATCAGACACAGAGGTCCTGACGCAGAGGGAAAA
>JAGAQS010000059.1 GCA_017622635.1 Ruminococcus sp.
CCTTGTCAAAGCTGTAACCCTCAATATCGACAAGCTGTCTGATAAGTTCGGGGATTGAGATAACGGGGTGTGTATCGTTGAGCTGAATTGAAATATAGTCAGCGAGATTTTCGAGAGTTCCGTAACGTGCCTTGTGCTTTTTCAGAATATCGGTGAGTGATGCACAGCTGAAGAAATACTGCTGTTTCAGACGGAGTTTTTTACCCTCGTTTGTATCGTCGTTGGGATAAAGAACACGGGAAATATCTTCGGCATAGATTTTTTCCTTTGAAGCTTCAAGATAGTTCTGTCTGTTGAAAGTATCAAAATCAAACTCTTTCACGGGTTCAGCCTGCCACAGACGGAGTGTACCGACGTTTTCGGTCTTACAGCCAAAAATTGGCATATCGTAAGGAACTGCCTTTACAGTCTGACCGTTATAATTAATAACAACCGTATCTTCTTCACATCTCTTTGACCAGCAGTCACCGTATTTTGTCCAGTCGTCAATGTCTTCACACTGGAAACCGTCAACTATAGACTGCTTGAAAAGACCGTATTTATAGCGGATTCCGTAACCGTCGAGAGGGAGTGAAAGTGTTGACGCACTATCGAGGAAACAAGCCGCAAGTCTGCCGAGACCACCGTTGCCAAGTGCTGCGTCCTCAATTACTTCGAGGTCAGCAAGTGAAAGACCGAGTCCGTCAAAAACTTCCTGTACTTCGTCATATATACCGAGACAAAGCAGATTGTTGTATACGGCACGTCCAACAAGAAACTCCATGGAAAGATATGCGGCACGTCTCTTTGAAAGGTGTTCTTCACGGCTTGCGTTCCAACGGTCTGAATAAAGTTCCATAACCGTATCACCGAGAGCATTGTGAATCTGCTGGGGTGTTGCAGACTTTAAGTCTTTAGGGAGTCTGCCTGTAAACTTTTCAATAAAAATCTTCTTATCCATTTAAATTTTCCTCCGTTATCTGTTATATAATTTATTTAACTTCTTTATTTTCTTTGCAAGTTCGGGTGTGAAGTCACTTTCATGTGTTCTGAACTGCCAGTTTCCGCCGAGAACAGAAGGGGTATTCATACGTCCGTCTTTTCCGCTGTCAAGGAAATCCTGTATCTGTGCAACCGCAACTTCCGCAACACTGCCCCATGCGGAACGTATAACAGCATCGGGAATATCCTTTTTCTTCTTGACATTGAGATAATTCTTAGCAAATTTCAGTGACTTCGGTGACATTGATTCAACCCAGCCGACGAGCGTTTCATTATCGTGAGTACCCGTATAGGCGAAACAGTTTGTATTTTTGAAGTTATGCGGTAAATGTTCATTTTCACCGTTGTCAAAACCAAACTGCAATACTTTCATTCCCGGATAACCGCAGTTATCGAGGAGTTCACGCACTTCGGGTGTAATGAATCCCAAATCTTCGGCGATAATATTGAGTCTGCCGAGTTTTTCCTCTGCCTTGCGGAAAAGTTCATAATTCGGACCTTTTTTCCATTCTCCTACGGTAGCGTCCTCACTGCCGTAAGGAATGGTATAATAGCTTTCAAAACCTCTGAAATGGTCTATTCTTACTATGTCATAAAGTTCCGTGGCACTCTTTATACGGTCAATCCACCACGCATAACCTGTCTTTTTATGGTAGTCCCAGTCATAAAGCGGGTTGCCCCATAACTGCCCCGTAGGTGAAAAATCGTCGGGCGGACAGCCTGCAACGGAAACGGGTCTGTGTTTCTTGTCAAACCAGAAAAGCTTAGGGTCTGCCCATGCCTCCACGCTGTCCAAAGCACAGTAAATCGGAATATCACCGATAATTTCAATACCATTGTCATTGACGTATTTTTTCAGTTCCGTCCACTGTCTGTTAAACTCAAACTGAATAAACTTAAAGAAATTTATATCTTTTTTCAATTCCTTTTTAACTTCCGAAACGGCTTTTGTCTTGTGCATTGCGATATCGTTTTCCCACTCATACCATGCCTTACCGTTGTTCTTAAATTTCAGAGCCATAAAGAGAGCATACTCGTCAAGCCATGACTTGTTTTTTTCACAGAATTTTCTGTAATCGGGGAACTTGGAAGCCTTGAACCTTGAAAAAGCCACTCTCAGAACGTCAAAACAGTGGTCATAAATTATACTGTAGTCAACTTTATCGGGGGAAGATTCCCAGTCATAAGAGGCAAACTCATGATGTTCAAGAAGTCCGTCGGCTTCAAGTATTTCAAAGTCAATAAAATAGGGATTTCCCGCATTGACGGAAAATGACTGATACGGTGAATCACCGTAGCTTGTGGGTGAAAGCGGAAGAATCTGCCAGCACTTTGTTTTGCTCTTTTTCAGAAAGTCAACAAATTCAAAAGCGTGTTTTCCCATTTTGCCTATGCCGTATTCGGACGGCAGGCTTGATATATGCATCAATATACAACTTTTACGCATTTATAAATCACCTTTCATTTTAATTTTCCTGTTTTCCAAATCTGTATAATTCCGCCATAATAAGTACATAATACCATAAAAAACGAAATGAGGTCTGCTTTACCATGAAATTCGCACAGCATTTTTTTGCTTTTCTTATGGGTTACTTTATCTACAGTCTTGTCGAGATAATAAACCGTGGCTACACACACTGGACAATGTCACTGACGGGCGGTCTTATTATGATGATACTTTATTCACTCAACAACCGTCGTACAATGACTTTAATAAAAAGCTGTTTCGCAGGTTCTGTTATAATAACGGCGGTTGAATTTGCCGTCGGGGTTTTCGACAATATTATTATGCACTGGAATGTGTGGGATTACTCCGGTATGCCTTTCAACCTGCTCGGACAGATATGCCTGCTCTTTTCGTGCTACTGGTTTTTACTGTGTATACCTGCCTATTATTTATGCCGTCTCATCAGAAACAGATTCGACACGGAAAAACAGATTTCATAATTCCTAAAAAACAGGCTGTTCCGATTATCTCAGGACAGCCTATATAATTTCAGTTTATTTTGTTTGAATCGGCGTTAAAGACATTGTTACTGCTCTCTGTATAGTAATCATTCGGTTCGAGGGTAGTAAAATCAGTATCGTCAACTTCAGGAAGTCTTGCACCGCAACGACCGCAGAACTGGAAACGTTCATTTACTTCAGCGTCACACTTCGGACAAATCTTATAGCCTCTGATTCCGTTGAGTTCGTATCTCATTCTCTTGATTCTTCTGCGTCTTGTGTCGATATCGTCACAGAGAATCTTGAAACTTGCGGGGTCGTCATTCGGATTCTTGTAATACTTCTTACCGATGTCAGCGAAAATCTCTACAATTCTTTCTTCTTCGTAGAGAATCTTTCTTTTGAGGTTGTTAGCCTCTGAAACACTTTTCGATTTTTCAGCAACCGCTCTCTGTGCGTCGTTGAATTTATCGATAATTCCCATTGTTATCACTCCTAATGAAAATTTTACTATTAAATACTGTATATATAATTATACAGCATAGAAGTATAATTTGTCAAGCGATTTCAAAATTTTTTTAAAAAGCCATAACTGATTTGTGCAAAATTCACATTTCGGCAATGTCATTTTCGGTAAGCTGAATAATACCGGCATTGGTAAGTGCGGAAGAAGCTTTTACATTGTCGTCCACTCTGATTACAAAAGAAACAGACTTTTCAGACGTTCCGAGAAAAGCGTAAAGATATTCGACGTTTACACCCTCACTGCCGAGAATGTCGAGAACACGGCTTAACTGTCCTGCCGTATCGGGAATTGAAACCGTAACGACATCTGTTATAATAACGGCATATCCCGAATCTTTCAGAACATCACAGGCTTTCTGCGTGTCACTTACGATTATACGCAGTATTCCGAAATCCTTTGTATCAGCAAGACTCATGGCACGTATGTTTATACCTTCGTCCTTGAGGTGTCTGACAGCTTCGTTGAGCTGATTTGGTTTGTTGTTGATAAAAACAGAAATCTGTCTTACATCTGCCATAAAAATTCCTCCTTTATATAATTTTATCAACCGCAGTCCCAGTTATAGAAAACGTCGCTGAAATCACGGTTTTTCAGTTTTTCGGAGCTGATAAAGAAATTACCTATTCCCCAATCGCCCCACATTACTTTATTACTGTCAGAATCAAGCTGGAACAAAAGAAAATCATACTCTTTCTTCTGTTCGTCTTTTCGTGGTTCAAACTGGGTATAAAACGGACAACCGCCGACCTTATGACCTGCATTTACAGTCCAGTCTTCATATTCTTCCGACTCTTCATAATCATCATCAAAATAATAAGCATCATAGTCAATAAAAGGGTTTTCAGACTTTTCAAAAGTCATACCACACTCACGGTCAACAGGGAATAAAATTTCTTCATCTTCCTTTCCTGTATTTGTAATTTTATTCCTGATTTCATCTTCCGTAACGGTTGTATCTACTTCAGGATAATATATCACCCTGAAATAGTCCTGATTGGTAGGGTTATCAAAATCACAACCATACAACTCGTCTACATCTGAAATCCAGAACTGCAAAAGACCTTTTTCCATAAATCCGTCAAGCTGAATTTCCGCACAGTCTATCTGTGCAAGAAGTCTGAGCTGTCTGCCCTCGCTGTCCGTCGGGAAAGTGCTGTCATGCGGAATATATCCCAGTCCGCCTACCTTACTTTCAAAAACAGACGGTTTTGTGTCTGTGAGGGTAATTTTAACACATGGTTTCTTTAAATCAGCCATAAAAAAACCACTTATTTCTTATCGTTGTACATTACAAGTACAGAAAAATCTTCCATATACTCGTTAACGTGTGTCTGTGCATCATGGCACATACCTACTGCCGTACTGTACTTCAAGTCAATAACGTCAACGGTAGCCAGAAAATCATTCAGTTCGTCCTCGAAATTAACGATTCTCTCATACTTTTCCTGTGCCGGCTGAAAACTTGATGAGAATAATTTTACTTTCATAATAAACCTCCATTAATCATGTAATTTTCTTCTGTCGATAACACGGACAGCTTTTCCCTCACTTCTTGCTATTGACTTCGGTGAAACAAGATGTACTTTCGGACTGATACCGAGCATTGTCTTAATTGCTCCTGCGAGTTTTCTCTCCTTATCCTGCATATCCTTGACCTTATCGGAAAGCTGTTCGGGGTTCATTTCAACACTTATGTCAAGAGTGTCTGAATTATTCACACGGTCAACCTCAATAAGATAGTTAGGTGTATAACCCTGTTCAATAAGAACCGTTTCAATCTGACTCGGAAATACGTTAACACCTCTTATAATCATCATATCGTCACTGCGTCCCATTGGTTTGGTCATTTTAATGAGAGTACGTCCGCATGAACACTTTTTACGTGAAAGTACACAAAGGTCACGTGTTCTGTACCTTAAAAGCGGGAAAGCCTCTTTTGTGATGCTTGTGAATACAAGTTCACCTACTTCGCCGTCAGGTAAAACCTCACCTGTTTCGGGGTTGATGATTTCGGGAATAAAATTGTCCTCATTGATATGCATACCGTTCTGTTCGGAACATTCAAAAGCCACACCCGGTCCGCTTATCTCAGTAAGACCGTAAATATCATAAGCCTTGATTCCGAGTGACTTTTCAATAGAACGACGCATTTCCTCTGTCCACGGTTCTGCACCGAAAATACCTGCTTTAAGTTTCACGTCGTCAGGAGTAAAGCCCATATCGTGAAGTGTTTCGCCTATGTATGCGGCATAGGACGGTGTACAGCAGAGAATAGTTGAACCCAAATCACGCATAAACTGTATCTGTCTTTCAGTGTTTCCCGACGACATGGGAAGCGTAAGACTGCCGACTTTGTGAGAACCGCCGTTCAGTCCTGCACCGCCTGTAAAGAGTCCGTATCCGTAACATACCTGACATACATCTTCATTTGTACCGCCTACGGCTGTAATTGCCCTTGCACAACAGTCGTCCCACAAGTCAATATCATTCTGTGTATAAAATGCCACAACACGTTTGCCCGTTGTTCCGCTTGTTGAATGTATTCTTACGCACTCTGAAAGAGGTTTTGCAAGAAGTCCATAAGGGTAAGCATCACGCAGGTCTGCCTTTGACAGAAACGGCAGTTTGTGCAGGTCGTCCGTTGACCTTATATCTTCGGGTTTAACCCCCTTTTCGTCCATAAGATTACGATAATATTCAACGTTTTCATAGACGTGCTTTACCTGTGCAACAAGTCTTTCGTCCTGTAACTTCTTCATGTCCTCACGTGACATACATTCAATTTCTTCATTCCAATATCTTTCCATTGGTTTAAATTCCTCCTTTTATATAAATATTATTAATCAATAATTTCTTTATCTTCGTAAATTATTTCACCGTTATCAGCACGCATAATTATTCTTTCTGTTTCCGAACCCAATAAATCCATATCCCATGCAAGTTTTTTCTTCCTTATCACAAGTTCCGGATTTTCCTTAACTTCTGCACCGTATTTTTCTTCTGCACGCTTTATGGCTTCCTTTTCTGAAATTTTTGGGTTGGTATCAATATCAAGATTAGGCTCATAAGTACTGTCTAAATGTATACAGTCCGTTTGCTGTGGATTAACGGATATACGTACAAACGCACCATGAATTTTAATTCCTTCATAATATTGTGAAAAATAATAATGATTAAGTCCGTTTGGATTTTCATAACTCGCATTTTCATCATAAACAAAATCTTCTGTATTTTCAATGCCAATAAGTTCAGAAATCCCCATAAAAGCCTCATAAGCCTTATCCTTATCAGTTACGGGAAAATATGCAAACTCACCGCCTATATACTTTATCACACCGTCAGATTTATACTCTATTTCCAAGTCATCACCGTTTATAGACTTCAAATCCTCCATTGTAATTTTAGTATACTCAATATCCGATTCATTATCTGAAGATTTTTCTTTTTTGCATGATACCACCGATACAACCATAATAAATACCGAAAGTATCAGAAAAAACTTTTTCATGCATTTCTGCCTAAGGCAAAAGCCTTTCTGTTGAGTTCAAGGAATTTAGGCGGTACACACTGTTCAAGTGCTTTCTGCCATACTTCTTCGGGGAAGTCCGTCTTTGACGAAAGAACACCCATAAGCACAACGTTTGAAGCCTTTGAAGTGCCTGCCTGTTCAGCAAGAGCGAGTGCGTCAACCGCCGTAACGTCCGCACCTGCCGATTTAAGTTTTTCAACAAGATTTTCGGGATATTCAGCCATTCCGGTAATTACGGGCATGGGGTCAATCTGCTGTAAGGAAGTAATCATCTTACCGTCCTTTTTGAGATAAGGCAGACACCTTGCCGTTTCGAGAAGTTCAAAAGATATAACAATATCAGCCTCTCCCTTTTCGACAACGGGTGAATAAACCTTTTCACCGTACTTTACATAGGTTACTACCGAACCGCCACGCTGTGACATTCCGTGTACTTCACTGACTTTAACGTCATAACCCTGTGAAAGAAGCACGTTTCCTATAATTCTTGATGCGAGCAGTGAACCCTGTCCGCCTACGCCTACTATCATAATTGATTTGGTTTCCATTTTAAATTCTCCTGTCTGTAAAGATTCCATTTCCGCAGAATCGTCTTTATATTTATAACTTTTTCTTTTCAGTTCCGCAATGAGTCTGTCCATCATTTTATTTTCTTCACAATCCGTCTTTACGTAATCCAAAGCCTTTTCCGCAACTCTTTTGCTGTCACATTTTTCACGGATATCCGACAATTCACCTGAATTTACATAATCACTGAGTTTCGGTCTTTGTCCCTTTCCGAAACCTGCACAGATGTAACCGACATAACCGAAAAACATTCTTATATATGCGAAGACAATTTCATGATACGGCTTTTTCATTCTGCTTTGTAGATAATATCAATTTCACCGTCAACAAAGCCTATTCCTATACCCTTTGAATTTAAAAGAATATCTTTATGTTTACCGTTTTCGAGGTAGTCACAGACCATTCCCGTCATGAATTTCAGAAACGCCTGCCAGCTCTTGTCGTCTTCGTCTGAGGCACTTACACAGAATATATCTTCCTCAGATGACCATATTTCATAACAAACCCAGTCACCGCCGTCGTCAGCGTCGAACCTGTCAGACGCTATTATCTGTACACCATAGACATACTCACCCTCTGACTCCTCATAAAGATTGAAGTTGAAAGCCTTTGTATTTTCGGACATTTCATTGTTTTCAAGCAGATTGTCAAGCCAGTTTGAAAACTCACTGTATATTTCAGCATGATTTGAAGTCATATATATCACTCCCGTTCATAATTTTTTTCAATAATACTGCCGTTCATTGTCCGGAATTGATGTATGATGTGTATGATATGCACCCGAATATAAAACCTTTTTTATTTTATTATACTATATATATATTATATATTCATATGTGAAAGGTTTTAAAAAAGCTGTTTTATCATACACAAGGTACATTTATCATACATCAGCCGATAGCATTGAATTTACACTGTTCCTGACAGATACCGCAACCGACACACTGTGTATGGTCAATAACTTCCTTTTTGTCCTTTATGGAGATTGCAGGACAGCCGAGTTTCATACAAGCCTTACAGCCTACACACTTTTCATTATCAACTGCAAACGGCGGATTGTGCTTTACATATTTAAGCAACGCACACGGACGGCGTGATATAATTACAGATGCTTCATCTGCCGCAAGTTCTTCCTTTATAGCCTTTTCAGTTTCAGCAAGCTGATACGGGTCTACAACACGTACACGCTTTATACCGATAGCCCTACAGAGTTCCTCAAGGTTTACGGCTGCGGCAGGGTCACCCTTTAAGTTCTTGCCTGTTGTAGGGTTCTGCTGATGACCTGTCATTCCTGTTATGGAATTGTCAAGGATAATAACAGTTGAATTTGAATTATTGTAAGCTATATTTACAAGACCAGTCATTCCGCTGTGCATGAAAGTAGAGTCACCTATTACTGCAACACTTTTGTGTTCAGATTCTGCACCTCTTGCCTTGTTAAAACCGTGAAGTGCGGAAATTGATGCACCCATACATATAGTAGTATCCATAGCATTGAGAGGTGCAACAGCTCCAAGAGTATAACAACCGATATCGCCCGAAACGGTTACACCGAGCTTTTTAAGGCAATAGAACAATCCACGATGCGGACAACCTGCACACATTACAGGCGGTCTTACAGGAATATTTTCCTCCAGTGATACAAAATCTTTCTTTTCACCTAAAAGTTTTTCAGCAATTACAGACTGCGGAAGTTCTCCGATATATCCGAAAATTTCTTTTCCCTGAATATTGTTTACACCGATATTTCTGCAATGCTGTTCAATAATGCCGTCGAGTTCCTCAATTATGTAAATCTTTTCATATTTTGACGCAAAGTCCTGAATAAGTTTAACAGGCATAGGATTAACCATACCAAGTTTTAAAACTGACGCTTTTTCACCGAGTGCCTCTTTTGTGTACTGGTAAGCCGCACCGTTTGTAATTACGCCAAATTCTGCATTTTCGGAAATTTCAACACGGTTGAGGGGTGATGTTTCGGCATATTCGGTCAATTTTTTTGTACGTTCTTCAACAAATACGTGTCTGCCCTTTGCGTATGCAGGCATCATTACATATTTCTGAGGAGTCTTGACGTATTCTTTAAGTTCAGGTTCCTGACGTTCTTCCATAGATACAATGCTTTGTGAATGTGCGACACGTGTTGACATTCTCACAATAACGGGAGTGTCGAAATTTTCCGAAATCTCAAACGCCAGCTTTACAAATTCCTTGCATTCCGTACTGTCGGACGGTTCAAGCATGGGAACTTTTGAGGCTATGGCATGGTGTCTGCTGTCCTGCTCATTCTGTGATGAGTGCATACCCTGGTCGTCAGCAACGGCAATTACAAGACCTGCATTCACACCGCTGTAAGACGCAGTATACAAAGGGTCTGCCGCAACGTTAAGACCAACGTGTTTCATTCCGCAGAAACTTCTTGCACCTGCTATTGACGCACCCAGTGCAACCTCAAGAGCTACTTTTTCATTCGGTGCCCATTCGGCATAAACTTCGTCATATTTGGCGACTTCTTCCGTGATTTCGGTTGACGGTGTACCGGGGTAACTTGATACTACCTTACAACCTGCCTCATAAAGTCCTCTTGCAAAAGCTTCATTTCCTAACATTAATTTTTTCATTTCTATTTTCCTTTCACAGTTAATTCATTTATTAATTTTTTGAGTTCGTCAGCACTCAAAAATTTTTCTTCCTTGTCACATAATATATATAATTTTCCGTCTTTCCATTCTTTGAAGTCAATATCCTCATAGTTATATTCAGGGTCTAAAATATCACGCAGACTTACTAAATGCGGATTGAAATTAAGAGGGTTGGAAAAATCACCCACCATTACTTCATAAGGTGAAGCCCAGTAACAACCGCCGTATGCAATCAGATTTGATTCTTTATCATAATGAACGTCGGTTATTATAAAACTCTCTCCGCACCTATACTCTTTATTATGTTCATAGCCTTCGGGAATATAATTGTATACTTCCAGAGTGTCAACGTCAAGAAAACTGATTCCGTACAAGTCAACATGAAACGCATAATATCTGTGACCGTTTTTATGGTGAATAATTTCAGTAAATGGTTTTACATGGTCATAAAAACAATAATATTCGTATACAGTCTTATCTGCATTTTTAAGAATGATTTTTGATGCAACGGCTTTTTTAATACTATACTGCTTGTTTTTCTGTTCTATGTCACTGTAAATACTGTATTCGACTGAAAAACCGTCCGACAACTCATAATTTTCAGTTCTATCAAGAAATTTATCATCTATCACATAACGCTGACTGTCAATAAATTTCTTATGTTTTTCACTGTTGTAAACGTTTTTATATGAAAATCTGTTCATAAATTCTTCCTTTCGGTCAGTTCATCTATCATACTTCCGAGTTCGTCAGCACTCAAAGATTTTTCCTTATTGTCATCATAACATAAAACATAAAGCCTGTTATTTTTCCATTCTTTGAAACCAAGTTCATCATAATAAACATCATATTTATTGTTGAAAGCGTCACTGAAACTTACAAGATACGGATTAAAATTAAGAGGGTCTGAAAAATCACCAACCATTACGTCATAAGCCATTCC
>JAGAQS010000060.1 GCA_017622635.1 Ruminococcus sp.
AAAACTGTTATTTTCGTGGTTATTGTTGCCTTTGGTATTGTTTTGCCTGCGTGGTGGCTGTCTTATATCGGCAAGATACTTTTGGGACATATTATTGTCCGCAGAAAAGGTGAAAAACAAATCGGTATATGTAAAAAATACATATCGGGGAGAAACGGCGGTCTTGAGGTACAATGGAATGACGGGAAAAGAAATCATCATATGATTTTTTATGCCCTGCCTGTTAAATTAAGGTATCCGTATGAAATAAAAATATATTCCCTGAATAATCTGTCAAATCTTGGTTTACCGAGTATTATTCCGTATCTGATATATTTTTTGCTTTTTCTGCTTGTGTTTGTTGTTTGTGCCATAGGCTCAGTCGATATAATTTTAGATATTTTTAGGTATTTGTAAATTGTAAAAGAGGTGTGTTATGAATAGTGAAATGCGTTACGCCGTTCTGATTGATGCTGACAATGTAGCACCAAAATATACAAGATATATACTTGACGAACTGTCAAACTACGGTGTCGTTACATATAAGCGTGTGTATGGCGACTGGACAAGAACCAACCTCGCCTCATGGAAGAACATGGCTCTTGACAACGCAATCACTCCAATTCAGCAGTACAGCTACACCACGGGAAAAAATGCCACCGATTCCGCAATGATTATTGACGCTATGGATATTCTCTATTCAAATAATGTTGACGGTTTCTGCATAGTTTCAAGTGACAGCGATTTCACACGTCTTGCAATACGTCTCAGAGAATCGGGTATGCACGTTATCGGTATGGGTGAACAGAAAACGCCCAAGCCTTTCAGTACTGCCTGCAACGCTTTCAAGTATCTCGAAGTTCTCGCAGAAGAAGAATTGCAAAGTACGTCAGACAATGATGAAACGGTTGCACTCAAAACCCTTGAATCCGCAATAATACGTATAATCGCAGACAATGCCAATTTACAGGAAGAAATAAATATAGGTGAACTCGGCAGCAGACTTCAGGGACGTTATCCTGATTTTGACGTGAGAAATTATGGGTATTCAAAGTTTTCACAGTTTCTGAAAGATTTTGACTGTCTAAGTTTCCGACAGGTCGGAAGCAGTATACTTGTATCTCAGAAGTCGGACAAAACCGAATTACAGCAGATTGAAGAAGTTCTGTCCGCAATTGTACGCAGTAATGGCAATAAAGGGTATAATCTCGGTGAACTTAAAAAACAGCTTTGTACAAAAATGCCGAATTTCAATGTAAAGACTTACGGTTATTCAAAATTCAGCCGTTTTGTCGAAAATCTGCCATACTTTAAAATAAAAAACAATACGGTTATGATATGTGACAAATAAATCAGAGGTGACGGACTTGGCGAAGAAAATTTTAATTGCCTTTATGCTTGTAATAAGTGTGGCTTTTTTGATTGTCGGAGGAAATTTTGTAAAAGACTCAGGCGTTTTTGAACCTTATCCCGATGCTGAATATCTTACATCTGAAAAAACCGATTCAAGACCTGTCTATGAAATGCTTGACAAAAAGGAAAAGGCTGTTTATTCTGCTTTGTATAACGGTGTTTCCGAAAAAAAGACTGAAATTCCGTTGCCTTATGAAGTGACGGGCGATGATTATTCAAAGATATACTGTATATTTGAAAAACAGGAAGGCGAATTTTTTTATATAGATTCCACTTATTATACAGCCGAAAAGGTTCGGAATGCTCAGGTAGTAATGAGGGAAAATATTGATGAAATAAACCGTAAAACAGCAGAACTTGAACAGTCCGCCGAAACGGCTTTGCTTGGTATTCCCGAAACTGACGACTACGAAAAGGCTCTTTATATTCATGACTATATTATAAATAACTGTAAATATGATGCAGGTGAAAATTATAACTACAGTTCAACTGCTTATGGCTGTCTTGTTGAAAAAACGGCAAACTGTGAGGGGTATTCAAAAGCTTTCGGTTATCTTGCGGAACGTGCGGGGCTTGTTTCCGTACTTGTTACGGGAAAAACAGACAAGGGTGAAAATCATGCGTGGAATCAGGTTAAAATAAATAATGAATGGTATAATCTTGACGTTACATGGGACGACATGGACATTCCACAGGAAGCACGAAAAGTGTATTTTCTCTGCAATGACGAGACTTTCAGTAAAACCCATATTTCTGAAGATACCTATTTTAAGCCGTTTGAATGTACCGCAACCGAAAATAACTATTATGTGAGAAATGGTCTTTTTGCCCGTGACGCAAGGAAGCCGACGATATTATAAGACGTGAAATTGCCAAAGGAAATAAGAAAATTGATTTGAAATTTGCCGATTCGGAGGCATACGGCGACTTTAAAAAAGAGTATATTGAGAGTCAGCAGATGTTTGATATCGTGCTTGAATCGGGATATACGGGCGATAAACAAATTTCGGTAACACTGCGTGAGACGGAAGAAGAAAATTGTCTGACACTGAATTTTTCCTGATGTTTGTTGAAAATTCACAAATTAGCTTTAAAATATTTCTCATAATTATAACACATAAGGTGTTGACAAAAACATAAAACGGTGGTATAATAATAAAGCTGTCGAACGGGAGCGGAAAAAAGTTGGAAAAAAGAATGTTTTTGGACTTCGGAAAGATAAGTTTGCAGAAATTCTTTGAACAATTTAAAAAAGCACTTGACAAAACCGTTTGAAAGTGGTATAATAATTAAGTTGTCCGACACGGGCGACACCACAGGTTTGAAAAAACTTCTGAAAAAGGGTTGACAAACAAAAGAGACTGTGGTATAATAATTGAGTCGCTTTTCGGAGCAACGGTCACGAAAAAAGTTTTTTGAAAAAACTTGAAAAAGTACTTGACAAAAACTTCAAAACGTGATATAATGAATAAGCTGATTAATCAGCGC
>JAGAQS010000061.1 GCA_017622635.1 Ruminococcus sp.
CTCGACTTGAAATAAACCGCAGTACGTGTACTTTTTCCGCCTATTTTTTTCAGTTTTCCTTTCTGGTCACGGCTGTAAATTACCGTGTTTGTCGTACCGAAATCTATACCTATATTTTTTACAATATTTTCACCTGACAAATTATCACCCTCCGTCAAATAATTGTTCCGCACCTTTGTGTGCCCTCATCTGCTATTACAAAAAAATTCCTGTCAAATACAACGGGATAACATTTCCACCTGATTTCAGTTTTAAGAAACATATCAAGAAACAAAAATTTACATACATTGAAAATACTTTCGTATTCACTGCTTTTTTCATGGGTCAGTGCAATATAATAAACATTTTTTACGGTATCAAAGTAAAAAGTCGTATCGTCACCGAAAATTTTTGTCATTACTTTTTCAAAACAAGACTGCCTGCGGTCTGATTTTTCGTATTCGGTCATATAAAAAAGTATTATATCCTGTATACTTTCGGAAATTTTCGCAAATTCACACTGAAGAAAACTGCCACGTCTGCCGTTGTATATTTCCCTGTAAATTTTTCGTTTTTCAAAGTCCTTTTCGGTATACAGTGACATCTTTTCAATCTCAATCACATAGTGAATGAGTATATTGAGAAGATAAGGCTGTTTTCTGAGAACAGACCACCTTTCTACCTGTTCTTCCCTGCTCTCCGTCTTTCCCGTAACGTTGAACAGTATACGGAAAAGACTGCTGTAATTCAAATCAACTTGCACAGCGTTGTCATGTTCACAGTCGGAAGAATCAAGCGGTGGCAGAATACATGAATAATAAACCGGCATTATTTTATATAACCGCCTTTCCATATATACTCAGGAAACAACCGCTGTACCTGATGCACTGTATATACAATACGGTCGTAAAGCATACGGCTTCTGTCATTTTCAAAGTTCAGATACAGCACGGGTCTTGCCGTATTCCTGAAAAACGGCATGAACAACGGATATTCAAAATGTTTTTCATAACTACATACAGTCATATTTTCGGGACGTTCCGTATATACATCAATAAAATTCACCGTGTCTGCAAATTCCCTCATAATCATATGAACATCTGCCCTGCTGTAAATATGACTTATATTTTCGGGATATTGACCCCTGTTCACAGAACCATATCCGTTCATAAACGAATTTACCGCATAATCATCTGCACGGTTTATTTCAGCTTTTATCATATAATTTTTGGGGTTTGTTTCTGCATTTTTCGGTGTAATTTTCACCTGTCGCATATCCTCATCTTCATTTACTTCAATGTCAAATTCATGTTCGTATTTTTCTTCTGAAAAAATAAATGTGTTCTTTTCAAGATTATAATAAAACGAATTTCCACGCTTTACCGACGCAGGATTACTGCTTATTGAAATATTCCATATACTGCGGAAATTCAGCTTTAACAAACCGTCAAGACCGTTCTTTTCAAGTTGCAGTTCAAAACCGTTTTCCGCCTCTTTGCAGTCAGTCTCAACGTAAATCATTCTCCTGAAATAAGGCGAATATATTACAGGAATATTTATTTTATAAAACGAAAACAGGCTGTAAAGCAGTTTTTCACGGTGAAGCAGGCTCTCCTGCAAAATCAGACTGTATGAAAATTCCGTTACACCGTCCGCAAGTACGCCCGTGTACTTCTTTTCACGTCCGCAATAGTCGGAAATTTTATCGTATTGAACGTCAATATATCCTGTATACAGCACGTTCATTCTGTTATCATAAATATCCAAATCCTCTGCATTTCGGCTTTTCCGTATTGACTTCAAATCGTCCGCACATGAAACAAATTCAAAACCTTTCGGCAATGTGTTGCTGTCCGTAATACCGCATACAATTTCAAAATCATTGTCACAGACTGTCTTGTTGTCTTTATTTTCACGGACAGAAAGCAATTCTTCCTGATAGTCCGCAAGATTTCTGAAAACCTCACTCCATATGAATTTATGTTCGTCCGTCATGTCACTGCCGTTATTTATTAAACTGTCAATTTTACGGCGAAATTCCTCTTTTTTGTACATTATACCCTCCTGTCAGCCGCTCATTGCCTGCGTATTCAAATCAATCGAACTGCCGTTCAGTTTTGTCTTTCCGCCGTCAAGAACAAGCTCGGACTGTCCCGACTTGATATCCGCTTTTTTACTCTCAAGACAAAGTTTTGTGCTGTCCTGCGTTGCCGAAACACTGTCTTTCTTTACGGATACAAGTGATTTTTCCAGCTGTGCGGAAATACTGTCTTTCTTTATGGATAAAAGCGATTTTTCAAGCTGTGCGGAAATATTTTCTTTATTTAAAGTAAGACACGAATCGCCTGTTTTTGCGGTTATACTGTCATCTGTGATTATTATTCCGGTGTTGTCACCCTGACTGAATGAAATTTTTTCATCTTCCGCAACAAGAAGATTTTTTCCGATATAAATATATTTTTTAACGGGGTCATAACATTTGTCGGGCAGTTTTTCTTCACGCAGTGAACCCATAACATACGCCTTTTCACCGCTTATAAATACAATAACAGTATCGTCAATATCGGGAATCATAATCAGACCGCCGTTGTCTTTTCCCGTAAACCCTGTAATAACAGGAATCCACATTTTCTGAGAGTCGTTGTCCTCAAACTCCGTAAACTTCACCTGAACACGTCCGAGATGTTCACTGTCATTGTTGTCGTAACCTTTGCAACGGCAATCAGAAATTCGGGACTTGACGCACATTCATCATAAACGGGATTTGTACAGGCATTATATCTGTAATGTGTTTCATCAAATTCGTCATATATTTCGGTTCTGTAAACAGTATATCTGACACCGTCCGCACTGATTTCAGAACCGTTAAGGAACTGTTTTTCCGTAACAAAAGAAATTTCCCTGTTGTCTTTGCACACGGAAACAGTTTTTTCAAAAACCGAATTTTTATAATTGTCCGAATTTGATTTGATACTGTCAGAACTGTTTGTTTTTCCAAACTGTAATTTTCCATCTTCCGTAACAAATACCCCACAACCGCACCGTGAGGCAAGCATTTTTATAAAAGTAAAATCATCTGTTTTATACTGATAAATTATATCTTCAACAGGTTCGTTTATCTTATCGCACATACCCGTTTCAACATCGGGAAAACTTTTAAGAATATCGGCGGTTGTTTTTTCGGGGTTCTGAAAAATCCTGTCTTTACCCTGTTCCTGCAATTTCCACGAATCAGACACAATGACAATTTCCGCAGTCGTTTCAGAAACACTGCTTTTCACGGAAACATCTTTAACAAAACCTTTTAAAATCAGATTTCCGCTGTCCGATTCAATTTCAACAGACTGACGTTTTTCGGCAAGTGAAAGAAATTCGTCTGCTTTTTTTTCGTCAATAACGGAAGTTACCTCTGCAAACGTCTGGGCGTTTACAGAGGATACAACACGACATTCCGCAGAAACAGTTTCCGGAATATTTTTAATTTTCATAATCAGATAAGTTCATACGTTATGTTTGTAATCTTATGGTTGGGACGCTGTGCCATTACAATTTCAAATGTAACGCCGTTTTTAGAGAAGTCCTCCGTATAATCAATGCAGAACATTCCGTCCAGTTCAAACTTACGGCTTATATTGTCCTCTTTTTCCCTTGTGAAAGCCTCGATTTTGACAGTACGGTAAACGTCGGACGTTTCCTTTGACCAGTTGGCAAGCTTGTTCATTTCACAGAAATCGCTGTCAGTGTCGGCTTTTCCCTGAATGGTCACCATAATTCTTGCATCTCTGTCACGGTCTTTGCAGTCATCGTCACTGTCAAACTTGAACTGTAC
>JAGAQS010000062.1 GCA_017622635.1 Ruminococcus sp.
AACCATATATAATCATCATGGTGCATATTGAGAATTACAAACATATCATTGTTGTATGCATAGTCAACGACTTCCTGTACACGGTCAAGCCATTCTGCCTGTATAATATTATTTTCGTCCATATGCTCGCCCCACGTTACAGGTATACGGACGGCATTGAATCCCGAATCTTTGACGTTTTTAATCATTTCTTCCGTAGTCTTTGTGTTTCCCCATGAAGTTTCGTCTGAAACTTTTGTGTGATTGCTGTCATAACAGTCGAACGAATTTCCGAGACACCAGCCTATATTTATAGCCTCTGTGATTTCCGATGCACTGCGGAAAGTTCCTGTACTTTCAGTTTCTGCTGTTGCGGTTTCATTTTCGTTAACTGTTTTGTTTTCTGTTTCCGTTTCGGTTTTTACGGGGTCATCTTTGTCAAGTTCAGAATCTTTGGCAGGTGTACTGCCGTTGCCGAGACTGTATTTGACTTCTATTGAATCAAGCGTTGCCGAGGGTTGTTCACTCCACCAGTAACCTAACATAATTTCACCATCTTCCGAAATAATATTTTTTGCTTCCTGCGGTACGAACCACGTAAGCGAAAGTGAAGAATTGTCCGTAAATACAGACGTATCGGGCGACTGATAAGAACCGTCTGACGATTCATACCCGAAAGCACCCGTGAACTTTCTGAAACCACCCGACGAACTTATATTAAATGTAACAGCCTGCGGGACTGTGTTTTCGGGCATGAAATCAGATGTTTTCACTTTTATTATGTTGTCTGCGTCATTGTATCCGACACTTTTTCCGACTTCCTGAGTGACTGTTCCGTCAACGGGCAGGTCTTTTGTACGTGTATAGGTGCAGGTCACATTTTCTATTTTTATGCCTGAAGCGTTGCCCCACCAGTAGCCGAAAAGTACTTCACCGTCTGCCGATATGCACTTGCTGACATCTGACGGAACGTCCCATTTTATTTCGCCGTAAGTTCCCTGAGTGGCTGACGTGAAATCGGGTGACTGATACCACCCCTCATCTTCTGACGGGTAATCTTCCGTTACGGAAATACCGCAACCGCCTTTGAACTGTCCTATATCAAGACCGTCGGAAGAATAGATAACAAATGTAAATGAGGAAATAACGTCGCCGTCCTCAATTTCAAAATCCGACAGTGGAATTTTTATTGTATTTTTCCCGTCTGTTTTTTCTATTGTTTTGTCAAGCTGAACCTGTGTTCCGACTTCTGCCGATACCGTTTCCGTCGGACTTACATGAAGTGTTGTAGGTTCTTCGGTTGTTTCTTCGGCGGAATTTTCTTTATTCTGACTTTGGGTATGTGCCTTTGTATGAAAAGTCGATTTTACATAACCGTCTGATTTGTTCTTGCTGTTTCCGCAACCTGTAAACGACAGTGCAATAAGAGATGCGGAGAAAAGGGCTGTTATTCTTTTTTTCATGACATTGCGTCCTTTCCGTTTTTTTTGTAAGTTACAACTATTATATCATTATTTTCCGTCAATTTCAATATTATTAATCAACGAAATATATATTGTTTTTTATTGCAAATTAAATAATTCTGCTGAAAAGCCCGTATTTGCATTTACATTTGAAATTAATGATAAACGATAAATTTTTATCGTTTATTGTGCATATATTGAAACGAATTTCAGTGTATGTCCTTTGTGCAGATGTACAAATTTAACGATAAACGATAAATTTCTATTGACAAACGTAAAAACTCCTGCTATAATATAAACATCAGCTGAGAACAAATCAAAAACAATTTTTACGGAGGTTTTATTATGAAAAATGATATTGTAGAAAAAATCCATTCTGTCGGCAAGATAAGCCGTATAGTTTCAAGGATTGCACAGGTTGTAATGCTTATAGGTGCAATAGCCTGCCTTGTTTCCGCTGTTATTATTATGTTCGTTCCGTCCGACGCTGTGAAAAGTTTCAACGGTGAGGCTATAGGAAAAATAATTCTTGACGAGGAAAAATCAAAAATGATTTCCTTTGCTGACAGTGACAATGAACACATTAAATTCATGGGTGCTGAATTTAAAATCGATACTACGGAAACAGTTGAGGGTGACAGCAATGTAATTAATATTGACGCTCTGGCAATAAACATTGACGGCAGACATTTCAAGCTCATCGGAATTTTACTGAGTTTTGCAGGTGTATTGTTATGCACAGGTTTGTATATTATTTTTGTTTTTGCCGTCAGACTTGCGAAAACCCTTGAAACGTGCGAATCTCCCTTTGAGGAAAACGTACTTACGGCAATGAAAAAATTCGGTTATTCTTTTATACCTTTCGGTGTTATTTCACTCGGCTTAACCGGAATATCCGCAATATCATTGATTCTTGTTATTCTTGTCGTTATCCTGTTCATAAATATTTTCAATTACGGTGCGGAATTACAGCAGGAATCAGATGATACGGTCTGAGGTGTTATATTATGGCAATAATTTCAAGGCTTGACAGAATTATGGCTGACAGAAAAATTACTCTTAATGAACTGAGTGAACGTGTGGGAGTAAGCAACGTTAATCTTTCAAAACTCAAAACGGGCAAAGTAAGTGCCGTAAGATTCTCGACACTTAACGCAATATGCCGTGAATTAAAATGTCAGCCGGGTGATATTCTGGAATATACTGAGGATTTGGAAGAAAAGGAATAATTTTTCGGGAACGGTATTGTTTTCAGTACCGTTCTTTTTTGTTGGTCATAACCGACATTACTGTATATGTTTTTTTGTGAAAAGTAACAAAAATTTTATGTGTTACAAATATAATCTTCACTTTTTTTAAAAAATATGTTATAATAATATCATTGCTATGCGGAGGTGAAAAAATATTATTAAACGTCTTTATATTTCAGACCTTGACGGCACTTTACTGAACAATAAAGCGGAAGTGTCGGATTTTACCGTTGAAACGGTAAATTCACTTATTGAAAAAGGAATGTATTTTACTTTTGCTACGGCAAGGTCAGTGTATTCCGCAAAGCCTATAACGTCGGCACTGAATATAAATATTCCGTACATACTTATGAACGGCGTGAGTATATACAATCCGCTTGACGATAAATACATAAAGAATGAATATATAAATCCCGAAACGTCAGCTGAAATAATCAGCGTTTTCAGGGAAAACAATCTGAATTGTTTTATGTATAAGATACATGATAATGTACTTACGGCGTACTTTACGGAAATGGACTCTTATGCAATGAACAGTTTTGCGGAAGTACGCAAAAATAACTATAAAAAACCGTTTGTACAGTGTGAAAAACTCGCAGACCATGCCGACGGTGAAACGGTTTATTTTACGGTCACGGGAGATTATGAAAGACTTTTACCCGTCAGAAACGGCATTGCAGAAATAAAGGGAGTTAATCACGCTTTTTACAGTGATACTTATACGGATAAATATTATCTTGAAATTTTTTCTGAAAATGCATCAAAAGCCAACGGTATAAAGTATCTGCGTGAAAAATATTCTTTTGACGAAATTGTCTGTTTCGGTGACAATTTAAATGACATTACAATGTTTGAGGAATCGAACGTTAAAATTGCCGTCGGAAATGCTGTAGACGAATTGAAAAAACTTGCGGACTTTGTGTCATTGACGAACGAAAACGACGGTGTAGCAAAGTGGATTGCCGAAAACTACGGTGAATAATTATGGACAGATTTTCATACAAGAACGTTTACAACAGTGAAAAGCACAAGAATTTTATGGACAGTCAGCGTTATGTGATAGATGATAAATTTCTTGATAGAACTGAAAATTATGAGTTGTCGGACGGTTTTTCAGCCGAATACAGTATTTACAGTGACATAGAACAGAAAAACAAGCAGTATAGTATTAAAAAAGCTGTTGCATCAAAAATCATTCTTAAAAATGCAGATAAAAAAGTATATGAATATTACTGTTTTAACAGTTATAGTTGCGGATTTAACGATATTATCCATCACAAAAATGGTCACAGATATTATGCGTTTCATGTTGACTTGTACGGAATCAGTTTTCTTGACGTTGACACTCTGGAAGTATACAACTATATTCCCGAAGGCTATAAGCATAATGATGACCGTATGTGCGGAGAATCTTTTTTGATATATGATGTTCATTATGATATCAAGTCAAATCTTATTGCATATTACGGTACTTATTTAGG
>JAGAQS010000063.1 GCA_017622635.1 Ruminococcus sp.
CTGAACCTATATTATTTTCAAAAGCGTTTTTAAAACTGTAAACTGCCATATAATAGCCGTTTCTTTCAAGTTCTGAACAGAATATTTCACACAGTTCCGAGGCATTCACAAGACTTGATTTTTCTTCAATGTCAAACGCAACAGGGTATTCAAACTGTTTATTTGCTATCGTTTTAAGGCAAACAGAAGCTTCCTGTTTCGCTTCATCAGCGGTTACGGCATAAGTATACCAGTAAGCACCACACGGAATACCAAGCCGTTTACATTCGCTGTAATTGCGTTCAAACTGTTTGTCAATCTGACTTGCTTCTTTACCGTAACCTGCACGCAGAATCACAAAGTCAACCATACCCGATGCCTTTACCTTGTCCCAGTCGATAACGCCCTGATGTTCCGATACGTCAATACCTCTTGCAAATATTTCAGACGTTTTAGAAATGCCGTAATACTTGTAAAAATCGTCAGTCACGGAGTATGCGGAAGTTACAACCTCGTCACCTTTCCAGAAGTTTGACGTACGGACATCAACGTGAGTAGCGGTGTATGTACCGTCAATGTTTGCGATACCGCCGAAACCCACGTCCTGAGCGGCACAGCAGACTTCTTTTGAACTTATTTTATTTCCCGATTCATTATAGCAGACTATATCAGCGGCGTTTCCGTTGACGTGTTCTCCACGTCCTGTACCGCCTACAGCCTTATCATGAGTACTACACCTGTACCCACTGTTTACGATGATTTTAGAGCATTTTAGAGTGCTGTACAGCGATTCTAATTTTTTTGGCAATTCGGGATTAAGTATTGTGTCGTGAGTTCCGCCACATTTGCAACGGAACTCTGACACGTTGAAGTGCGGGGTAAGCTGTGTGTTGTCGGTTGATTTATACTTATTCGTCATTACTTTTACTCTCCTCTTTAAGCTGTGCAAGTACATCAATCAGTTTTTTCGGCAACGGCAGACCGATTTTCCCCGCATTTTCAAGTATGGAGATTCCCTCGTTTGCGAGGTAAAAACCAATCACGGCAGAACGGAAAACCGCACCGTCACCGATAACACGGGTATCGAGAATGTGACCGACGGCGACAAGTGCCATAATGAAAACTTTCTTTGCAATGCCTCTGAATCCGACCGACGAAGAAAGCTCTTTGCGTATGTATGCCGAAATCAGACCCGTTATGTAGTCCATGACCATGAACGCAATGAGGGCGTAAAGCAGACCGTCGAGTTGTCCCCACAAAAAGCCACAGACGGCACATACAACCGCCGAAAATGTCTGTAATAGCTTGTCCATTGATTACTCCTTTCATTTGAGTGTATCCTCATAACAGAGCGGAAAAACGTACCTATTCAACGTATAACCATTGAATAGCGGATTAAGTTTACAAAAAATTTACATTTTACTCTGTCTGAGGAGTTTCAAGAGCGGTCAGACGTGCTTCAATTTCCGTGATTTTCGTTGTTATTTCGGTAAATTTTGCATTTATCTGTTCGTCTGTCATATCATTTAACGCACGGTCAAACGCCGTCATAATTTCGTCGCCCGTCAGACCCGTTTCAAGCGGTACAGGTACAGCCATTTTTTACACCTCCTTGTACATGAGAAATTTTTTGTTTGAAGCCTGTAAATATTTTCCGTCAACCGTGACTATCGGTCGTGTGATGTACTCTCTGAAATTAAGTTCGTCAAGCTGTTTCTGCATGGTATTCATAATGGCGTCATTACCGTCTGAAATGTTGTTCGGGGCGTAGGACGGACGTATAAGAGACTTCCTGAGGTTACCGAGTTTGATATTTATTATGTCTCCCGTGAGTTCGTTTTTCTCGATGCTGACTATCTGCTGAGTTGTTTTGATGTCAAGCTGTCTGCACTCTATCGTTCCCCTGTCACCGAGATTATAATTTTGCAGATTCAAGAAATCCTTGTATTTCGGGTCATTTTTCATGCTTGCAATATTGATTTCATATGTAACCGCAGGATACATGGTTTTGCCGAACAGTTCAGCGCAATCCCGCCCGAGACGGTCCATATCGGGTCCTGTATCGTAGTGTATCCTCATGTATTTTGTTTTGTGGTGATGAAGCGTCCATGTATTATATACCCATGATACGCTACGAACATAACCATAATTATCTTCAAGAATCAGATGCGTTATCCAGTCATTGTAATCGATTTTCTGTGAAATTTTCGTCATATCAAATCCGTATTTCAGGGCAAATGCATTGTCTTTTGCACCCTCCATGCGTTCATTGATTGAGAAATAGAAGTTGTTGCGGTAAAGTTCACCGCCGTAAAGATTCAGAAAACTTGTGTTTGTACCGATAAATGCACTCACTATTGTTTCGCTGTCCAGTTCTTCATGTTCGACAACTTTGGAAATGTCGGAATTATACTGAAATTCATATTCATCATAGCCGTCCTTATGGTTGAAATGTGCGTCAAATATAAAATTCATGTACTGCTGACCGTTCATGTGGTCAATTGTTTTCACATAAATTACCTTGTCGTCTAAATCGTACCAGATATGCTTTGCGTGGACTTTTATGTAAACCCCCGAAGAATCCGAAACGGATTCATGTTCGTCGATTCTGAAAAGCTGTCCGTCGATTTTCAGGACGTTGTTAGGCAGAAGATTTTTCCTGCGTCCCCAGTCGTCGACGGGGTGTGTCAGAGTAACGTCCCACCGCCCGTTGAGTTCGTGAACGGAAGTACATTCCGACGGTTGCAGAATAGCAAGCCCATTGTGTTTGAATCCTTTCTGCGGTTCCTGATAATCATAAACCCTGATGACGTGTTCACGTGGGAGAGACCATATATTATAGCCTTTTTTTGCAGGGAAAAGCCTGTGATACGGCATATTCGGACTTATACCGTCAATCCTCCACAAAGCATGGGGATACGGCTTTTTCATTGCCTTTTCGGGTGCAGATAACATATCGTCATGGGTGAGACGGTCGTTATTATAGTACCATTTCAGAATTGTACCATTAACATTTATGGAATCTATGAAAAAATATGAAGTTTTTGTTTCCGTCGAATCATCGGGACGAAGTACGGTGTATGAGCTGATGCTTGCAGTAAAACATATGTGCGTTGCACCGAGACGCTTCACCGCCATGAAATCAGCTGTATTCTTTGGGGACAAATAATCTAAACGCTCAAAAGTTTCACCGTTTTTCTTAAAAAAATGAATTGTGTGTGATACTGTAATATCACTTCTGGTTATTTCATAACTTTCATTTTCACTGTTCCACTTTTTTTTCCATACTTTTTCAGGAACGGACGTTACTTTCTGTATACCTGACGGAATTTCAATCATGTCCGAACGTACAGCGTAACTGCTTGTAGTAGGTTCACCATTGGAGTCAACCCCACCTTGTTCAAAAGCCGTGACTGTAAAAGAAATTTCGTTCATTTACTCAGCCCCTATCGGAAAACGCAGATTATACAAGTATTGTGCATCTCTCAGCTGTTCAGACGTACAGCCTACAAAGCTGTCTGAGACTGTTTCGGGTGACGGTGCAATGTCCGAATTATAGACTGAAATTCCTTTGCCCGAATAGCCTATTGCTTTATCGGACTGCACATTAAAGACATTGTACGCACTTCCCGTGTCTCCTGCCGTAAATGTCTCAGCAGTCCGGACTTTTCCCGAAACTCTGCTGTTTATGATGTTTCCAGTACACAAGGATACACTTTTTGCCGATATGTCAAGAATAATTTCGGAGTTCAGAATTTCTGTGGCAACACAAAGAGTATCATCGGTATTTACAATGACATTCAATGAACTTTCACGGAAAGTGCCGTGAATTATTCGTGTTATACTTTTTGTCGCCTGTATCTGTCCCGATATAATGCAGTTTGTAAATGTACCTGCCGAAGTGTCACAAATTATCAGATAACTTCCTGCCGACTGGGGACACCAGTAGAAATTTTCAAGAATAAGATTTGAAATTTTAGC
>JAGAQS010000064.1 GCA_017622635.1 Ruminococcus sp.
GGTTATGTGGCAGGCGGTCACGACTATGCAAACGACAGTGATTATTCGGGTATAATTATCGGCGGAACAACACAAGCTCCCCCTGCCGTTGACGAATCGTCCGTAGGGTATACCGCAGAACCCGGTGATGCACCCGCTGTAAATAATGATAATAACAATACGCCCGTACAGCCTGCAACACAAGCACCTCCCGTTACAGCTCCCCCCGCAACACAAGCACCTGTAACAACTGCCCCTCCCGCAACAGAGCCTGTTACAGATAATGCTACCCAGTCGGAAGCACAGAAAACTTATCTGAGTGATTTGTATTATGTTGAAATTGAAGGCGTAAGCGGTTGTCTCGGCTTTAATTTTTCACCTGATGGTACACTGTCAAAATTTGCCTTTAATGATTATGGAAATATAATGGACGAAACCCAGGTGAAATGCAATTATGAAATAGTTGGAAATCAGTTTTCTTTTGGTGACCTTGACAGTGAGCTTGATAAAAGAATCGGAACTATTGTAAATCCGAATGATACGAAAAGTTTTATCGTACAGTTTGATGAAATGGGCGGGACAGAAATATGGCATTTCAATTTAGGAGCCCCGGTTTTTATGGATTTTAAGCAGGAAATAATTCTTGCCGGTGCGACTTATTACGGTTACAGCAGTTACGGTGAACGTTCATTTACTTTTGACGGGGGCGGTATAAACGGAAACTATATTGATACAAAGGACGGAACAGGTTTGTCATTCACATATTTTATTAACGGTGATGAGATTACTTTCCATATGGGCAGTGATGACAATACAACCAAGGCAAAAATTATTACAGAAAATATTGATTGTCCGTTTGCAATTCAGTGGTCTGACGGAGTGATAGAATATTTTTATTATGACCGTTTCCAATAATAAACATTATTAACGATATCTACAAAACTCAACCTCCTTATTTATCTCCCCGAAGAATTGATTTTCTGCGGGGAGAAGTTTTTTATAACAACAAATTGACATATTATTCAGTGAGTGATATAATTTATTATATAAGGAAAGGAGCTTTTATTATGAACATTCAGATTGACTTCAACTGTCATATGCCCGTTTATGTACAGATTTATCAGGCAATCAGAAGCAAGATTGTTTCGGGGGCTTTTCCTTATGGTTCAAAACTGCCGTCAAAACGTTCACTTTCTGCCGACTGCGGAGTTAGTATAGTTACCGTAGAACACGCTTATTCAATGCTTTGTGAAGAGGACTATTGTGAGACACGTGAAAGAAGCGGATATTACGTTGTTTACAGTCCCGAAAGAAATTTCCCGTCAGGTGAAGTCATATCCGAAAAAACAGAATTGTCAGTTTCCGAAAATATAACAGTTTCGTCTGATATTCCTTTTTCTTCGTTTGCGGGACGCATGAGACGTGTGCTTTCAGACTATGGCAAAAGGATTCTGATGAAGTCACACCCCAACGGCTGTATTGAACTCCGTGACGCTATAAGGCGTTACCTTATGAGGAGCAGGAATATTGAAGTAAAAAATTCACAGATAATAATCGGTTCAGGTGCGGAATATCTTTACGGACTTTGCATACAGATGCTCGGCAGGGAAAGGATAATCGCACTTGAAAACCCTTCATATGAAAAAATCAGGGAAGTGTATACGGCAAACGGTGCGGTCTGCGATATGCTTGAAATGGACTCAGAGGGTATACGTACAGACGAACTTGAAAAAACTTCTGCGTCCGTACTTCATGTAACGCCGTTTCACAGTTTTCCGAGTAATATAACCGCCTCTGCGGAAAGACGTACAAAATATATGAAGTGGGCAGAAAAAAGAAATGCGTTTATAATTGAAGATGACTATGATTCTGAATTTATAATGACGGGAGTTGCTCCCGAAACTCTTTTTTCAATGTGTCCCGACAGAAGTGTGATATATATAAATACTTTTTCAAAAACAATTGCACCGTCCATGCGTGCGGGTTATATGATTCTTCCCGAAAGTCTTTTACAGCTTTACAATGAAAAAATCGGTTTTTACTCCTGTACCGTTCCCATGTTGGAACAGTATTTTCTTGCCGACTGGATTGACAGCGGAGACTTTGAGAGAAATATAAACCGTATGAGACGTAAGAATAAAAAATGAATGTCACCTTATTTTTGAAATACAGTTGACAACAGTTGACATTTGTGATATAATAAGTCTGATAAATTTTTAGGAGGACTTTTTATGTCAGAAAATACTGTATCACGTTCAAAATTTTTTAACACACGTGAAATTGTTCTTATTGCCATGTTTTCGGCGGTTATGGCGGTATGTTCGTGGATTTCCGTACCGACAACAGTTCCGTTTACTTTGCAGACTTTCGGTGTATTCTGTACCATGAGTATTCTCGGCGGAAAAAACGGCTTTTTTTCAATACTTGTCTATATTCTTATCGGTGCAATGGGTATACCTGTTTTTTCGGGATTCAGTGCAGGACTGAGTGCGTTGACATCGTATTCAGGCGGTTACATATGGGGATTTCTGTTTCTTGCACTTGTATTTTGGTTTACTGAAAAACTTTTCGGAAACAGACTTTATATACAGGTTATTTCTTTGGTTGTCGGTATGGCGGTATGTTATCTGTGCGGAACATTTTGGTTTATGCACGTTACAAAAACAGGCTTTTTGTACGGACTGACTGTCTGTGTTGTACCGTATGTACTTTTTGACCTGCTGAAGATGTTCTGTGCGGTCGGTGTTTCCGTGAGGGTTAAAAAATATGTCAGACTGTAAGATAAGATTTCACCACGGTCTGTGTATCGGTTTTTTTGAGGGAAAAGGATACAGTCGGGAATTTACGGAAAATATGACCGATGTTATAGAATTTCTGAACCGTGAAAATCCCGTGACTGAAATTACACTGAAAAGTGATATGATATGCCGTAAATGTCCGAACCTCAGAGACGGTATATGTTTGAGTGAAATAAAAGTATCGCAGTATGATTTAAAAGTCATTGAACTTTGCGGAATGTCGGACGGTATAAAAATAAGGTGGTCGGACTTCTGCAAAACAGTACATGAAAAAATAATTTCCGTCGGAAAGCTGAAAGAAGTATGCACAGACTGTCAGTGGCTATATATATGCGAAAAAAAAGGGACTTCATGAAAGTCCCTTTTGTGTTAAAGTTCAATTTCTTTTTTGCTTGCGGTTTCTGACTTTGTAAAAAGTTCCTTTATCTTGTTGAACAACATTGTTAGATACCGCATGAACGGTTCTGCAATGATAGAAAAGTTTATACAGAGCAGAATTGCTTTTGTTGACATTCCTGAAATTCCGAAAAGGTCGCTTATGAAAATCATACAGAAAGCAAGTCCGAATATACAGAATATCCATAAAGTCATTTTGTAAACGTTCATAGGTCGGCTTATTTCAAATAAAATCATAAGACCGACAATGCACAGCAGAATGGTTGAAGCCGTTGCAATGTCTGACTGGTCAACAGCGTAGGCGTTTCCGAAAAATACCATTGCCGCAACTATGATTGTATCGGTAATGCCTGCGGGGAAAGCTTTAAGCAAGATATTTGTCATAAATTTTCCACGTATCATATCTTTGTTTGGCATCTGTGAGAGGACGAGTGCGGGCAGACCGATTGTAAACATACTTATAAGTGAAATCTGTGAGGGTTTGAGTGGGTAGGTAATTCCGAAACATATCGACAGTATTGACATTATGAGAGAAAAAATATTTTTTACAAGAAAAAGACTTCCCGAACGTTCGAGGTTATTGACAACACGTCTACCCTCCATAACAACA
>JAGAQS010000065.1 GCA_017622635.1 Ruminococcus sp.
CGACATGAAAAGTTTTTTGTCTATAGTACCCTCATCTATGCTGTCAGCCACTTGCTGCCACTTTGTAGTTACAAGCTGTGTATTTGAGTTGTCTTTTTCATTGTTATGATTATTTTCTGCGAGTTTCTGTTCCACGGGTTTAAGTTCACCGTTTCCGTCCCACTTGAGAGTATACAACGGCAATGCCCCTGTATTTCCTGCATTCGTTTCAATTGCCTTTGGTTCTTCTCCTACGGTTCTTGATTTAACAACCTGTTTCATATCACTTATTGCAAGCGGTAAAAGACGTAAGGCACTTCCCGAATATTCACTTTTTACATCATTGAAAGTTTTCTGTGCAAGACGAAGCCATTTTTTAGCACCCGACGGATTTTTGTTTTCCTTTTCCTTGAGTGCATTGAACATAAATTCCTTTGCTTCAATTCTCTGTCGTCTTGCTCTTTTGTAGATATTTTCGGGATTGAGTGCATCATAAAGTTTGCTGTAGTCGTAGTTTGCGTTATCTTTTCCGCTGTTTGACTTTGTTTCAATAATATCATGAACTGCCCTGTAAAACTCATGGTTGCAGAGTGAAACGGAACTGCCACCGTCAAGACTTTCAAGTGAATAACTTATCCCCTGTAAATTTCCGTCAGCATCTATATTTATACGTTCGTATACTGTCGGCTCAAATTTTTCCTTGAACTCGCCGAAACTGTGTACAATAAGTTTTTTATTCACTTCCGACAAAGCCTCTTCGGCTGTTCTTCCTTTAAGCAATGTAGATAAATTCGGCATACCCTCCCTGTCGTTGAATTTTTCAAAAACAATCGTTCTTGAATTTTGTGGAATCTCTGTAAAATTAATTTCCATTTTAAACATCTCCTTACGTTTCAATTATAATAAAATCATCGGAAATTCCGGACAGTCCGTCGGCAATAACCTTTTTAATATATATACTTCTGTCATCTGTTCCCGCAATTTTAAACATATTATATCTGCCTGTTTCTTTCGGTGAAATAACAATATTTTCCGCATGATAAAATTCACCGTTCTTTTTCAGTACGGTCATTCTTTCGTCAAGGCAGTAAATACACGGAGGTACGGCAATATAATACTGCTGTTCTTCTCCGTGGTAAGATATTTTTACAGGAATTACAAATATACTTTCTGTATCTCCGTAAGATGTCACCCTGTCCCACGCCCATCTGCTAAACAACGGCACTTCATTGTTTATGTAAAAAAAATCCGTAAATTCAAAGCGGTTTTCAGACGGAATTTCCCACCGCTGTTCACTGCGGTCAAGATGCTGAAATTCTGATTTACGGCAGTATTCCGAAAAGGGACGCACATAATTATACAATATTCCGTCGTAAATATGTTCTGACTGTAATTTATAGAATATCATACGGGACTATCTCCATTCCGTCGGGTCTGATTCTGTCAAGACACTTTTTTAGACTTTCGTTAATATAAATACTGCTGTCCGTTACATGAGATAACTTGAATATCTGATAATTACCTGTTTTTTCTTCGTCAATAACAAGCCTGCGAACGTCATAAAGAGGATTATAACCGTCCTTTATACATTCCGTTTCGGAAAGACTGTAGTCAACCGCATCTATACACGGCGGAACAGCCATTATATACATACATGACTTTTTCTGAATACGGTCAGTAAGTGTTACTTTTTTTACAAAAAGATTGTCAACACTGTTTTCGTTCATTGCCCTGTATACCCTTTCCGAAAACAACGGTAC
>JAGAQS010000010.1 GCA_017622635.1 Ruminococcus sp.
AAGGAGATGTTGAACAGGAGTTGAAATTATAGTCGGATATGGATAAATGCTGACAAAAATACGCAGACATAAAAGAATATTTTCAGGATAGGATATTTTCCTGACATAAGCGGATATTGCATCAGACAATATATCCGAAGATACCAGAATTTATAACAGCCATGGTATAGTTCGTGCTGACTTTACAGCAGGCGGAACTGCGGAAATGAAGCCCTTGCCGGCTGAAATATTACGGCATAACAACGAGACAGTACTCTGTGGGTGCAGTTGGTCAATGGTAATGTAACTAAAATTTATATTATAATTAATAATGAAAGGAGAAGCTACTCAGAAAGTTACAATATGCACAGAAACGCAATTGTAACGATGTACCGTAGGCTATACGGGAATTTACGCCTGTGGACTGTACAGGAACTTGTGAGTAGATTATATTTTTTATAATCAAAAGCATACAGGTTGAAACAGGAATTTTCTCAATATGGGTATTTTTGTCCATGTTTTGAGTAGCAGAATGATATATTATGATGTACAGTGAAAAGGTTCTTGACCATTTTTCAAATCCGAGAAATGTCGGCGAAATTGAAAACGCTGACGGTGTAGGCGAAATCGGTAACGCAAAATGTGGTGACATTATGAAAATGTACCTCAAGATAGACAATGGCATTATTACAGATGCCAAATTCAAGACATTCGGTTGCGGTGCGGCTGTTGCCACTTCCTCAATGGCTACCGAACTTATCAAAGGCAAGTCAATTGACGATGCACTTAAACTTACAAACGACGCTGTTGTTGAGGCTCTTGACGGACTTCCTGCCGTAAAGGTACACTGTTCTGTACTCGCTGAACAGGCAGTACGTTCAGCACTGTCCGACTACTACACAAGACAGGGTATTGACCCGCTTCCCATTGTCGGAGAAATCAAAGAACCCGAAGAATAATATGCAGATTAAGGTTGAAAGAGCAGATTTAAAAGATATCAAAGAACTTGTTGATATAAGGCTTGAATATCTTACAGAAGATTATGGAAGTCTTACTGACATTCAGATTCAAAAAATCAGAAATCAACTTCCCGTATATTATCAGAACCACCTGAATAAAGATTTATTTGTATATGTCGTAAAGACAGAAAAAATAATATCATGTTGTTTTCTTCTTGTATCGGAAAAACCTGCGAATCCGAGTTTTATTGGCGGAAAAACGGGAACTGTTATGAATGTATATACAAAACCCGATTTCAGAAGAAAAGGTATTGCAGGAAAAATAATGGAATTTTTAATTTCTGACGCAAGGAAAATGA
Organism: Ruminococcus sp.; assembly: GCA_017622635.1. Taxonomy (GTDB): domain Bacteria; phylum Bacillota; class Clostridia; order Oscillospirales; family Ruminococcaceae; genus Ruminococcus. The sequence continues at coordinate 1,298 of JAGAQS010000010.1, forward strand.
ATCTTGATTTTGTTGAACTGAAATCAACAGATAGTGGCTATAATCTTTATAAATCCGTTGGTTTTGAAGATGTTCTTTCAAAATATCACAATATGAAAATTATTTTTTAAAATATCCGCACAGTTTTTTATGCTGTGCGGATATCTGTTTTTATTTTATCTGTTCAAGACAGGTATTGTAAATTTCGTCGTATGTCATATTTTCGTCTCTTTCAATGTAATCATTGTCTGCGGAGTAGATTTTGTTTGCGGGGTAAGTACCTATAAACTTTGAATCATCATGGGATATAGCTGCCGCATAAGTGCTGACACCGTCTTTGATAATCATAAAGTAGTCATAATCTTTATATTCAGGGAAAAAGTTTTCAAGTTCTTTTTCCAACTGACTTATAAAATCGTCGCTTACATTGTAGTTTTTGCCTGTGTCGGAAGATATAATGCAGTCAGGTATTTCAACGCCCTGTTCGTCAAGCGTTACAAGTGCGGAATTGGCTGCTTTATAAATTGTTGCAGTAATTGAATTTATACTTGTCTGTTTTGACTTCTTTACATATCCCATCATAGAAAGGTCGGTTTTCCAGCCCTCACCGTCAATATAGTACATGATAAGTTCCTGTTCATAGGTATCCTTTTCACCGTTTTCGTTTTCGGATTCAAACTTACAGTTGACAATATATCCGTCACCGATTTCAAAGTACGGTTTTATCTCCGAAATGTCACCAATATCGGACATATATTTTTCAAGTTCTTCGTAATCTATGTTTTCACTGCCGTTTTCTTCTATATAGTCACTTATAACCTGAAGTCCGCCATACATTTCATTAATAGCTTCGGTGTAGTATTCGTCTAAAGGCTCTTCGGAAATAATTTCAACAAGACGTATACTTTCATTTGATGTATCATACATCTCGTTAGTATACTCATCAAGTGAAACGCCATTCATTTCCGCCATAAGTTCAAAAACATTGTAATATCTGTCGGGAATTGTTAGTTTAATCATTCCCTCAACGTCCTTGTTGTTCATGCACTCCAAAAGTTTTTCTATTGCCTCTTCATAAGAACCGTCGGCGGACAGATTTTCAGACGGTTCGTCTGTATTTTCCGTTTCGCTGATTTCTTCTTCTGTGATTTCATCTGTTTCGGATTCAACGGTTTCTTCCGTTGTTTCCTCTGTTACTTCTTCTGTAGTCACTTCTTCTGTGATTTCCTCAGAAAAGGACGACACGGAAGATTCTTCCGAAACTTCATCTGCCACGTCGTTTCCGCATGATGCAAATGAACACAATACCGCCGTAAATGTGAGTAATGCAATAAATTTTTTCATAATAAATGACCTCTTTTTCTATTTTATTTTATCAAGACAAATCTGATAATCTTCTTCATATGAAAGTATAACACGTCTATCTTCTGTATATTTATACTTGTCGGGAAACGAACTGAAAGACTTTGTTTTTCCCTCGTACTCACCGCTTACATTTGAAATCTCACCGTTTTCTACAACAATAAAGTATTGAAGATTGGGCCTTTTCTGATAATATTCACTTATACCGTTTACAAAATTGTCCGCAAACTCACTGCTTACATTGTAATTTTTACTGCTGTCTGACGAAACAATAAAATTTTCGGATTCTGTTCCGATTTCGGAAAGAACGGTTTCCGCTGAATTATATATATATTCGGTTTCCTGACACACCGCCTCTTTTTCATTTTCATATATCTGAGGTATAAGCCAGAAGTCTATTTTCCAGCCCTCACCGTCGATATAATAGAGTATAAATTCCCAGTCTATAAGTGGTTCATAATCCTCCCACGGACAATTATCAGTAGGTTCACGGGAAAGCGTACAGGTGAGTTTTACAGCGTTTTCCACATGAAAATATGTATCTGGCTGATACTGTGCCTCTGATACGATATTTTTCAGTTCATCTGTATTTTCAGCACCGTTCTGTTCAATATATTTACCTATAGTCTGAAATTGTCCGTAGTTGTCGTCAAACAGGGATATATAATCCTGTGCAAGAGGTTCTGCCGAGTCAATACTGAAAAGCCTGAAATTTTTAAAGGGGTCTGCCGGCTCTTCTAAAAATTGGAAACACGGTGGTTCAAGTATTTCTTTTTCGTAAAGTAATTTTAGAGTATCACAGTATTTGTCGGGATAGGATACTTTCAATATACCGTCTATGTCTTCATTGACTGAACATTCAAAGAATTTGTCCAATACTTCCTGATATTCGGCAGTTTCTTCTGTTGTTTCAACGGTGGTTTCTTCTTCCATTACTTCTTCTGTGATAGTTTCTTCTTCCGTAGTCATTTCTTCGGTGGTTGTTTCTTCTGTAGTTGTTTCTTCTTCCGTTACTTCCTCCGTAACAGAAGATTCTTCAGAAATTTCTTCGGCAACGTCGTTTCCGCACGATACAAACGAACATAATATTGCCGTAAAGGCAAATACAGAAATAAATTTTTTCATAATAATAAACCTCTTTGGATTTTTTTTAATTATATCATATCTATATAACATTTACAATTACATTTTGATTACAAATATTTACATTTAACAATTCAAAAAAAATTCATATTTTTTCACGAATATTATTGACAATCCCAATATAATATGGTAAAATAACAATACAATATAACATATCGTAAATATTATATACGGAGGGCTAAAAAATGAAAAAAAAGCATTTCAAAAACCTGCTTGCAGGTACAGTCAGTGCAGTTATGATGTGTTCAACCGCGTCGGCTGTATATGCAGAGGATTCTTCAACAGGTACGGCAACAGAAGGAAAGATTATTTATTCATCTGATTTTGAGGACGGCGATGTTTCGGCTTTTTCGGCAAGAAATGAGAATGATACAACTGTTATTTCAGCAAGTGAGGATAATGCAGTAAGCGGTAAGAAATCACTTTGTGCAAGCGGTCGCTCTCAGTCTTGGAACGGTCCGGCTTTCAGTCTTGAAGGTAAGTGTCAGTCCGGTAAAGCTTATCTTTTGAGCTGTAAGGTGATGGGACAATACTATACAAGTAATACTTTAAGTATGCAGTATACAGATTCCAAAGGTAAAGAACATTATGACAATTTACAGGCAGTTAACGGTAATGGCTGGCAGGAAATAAAAGACCTTAAAATTACGTTCGCTGACGGTGCTACAAATGTTCAGTTATATTTTGAGGGTGGGTCAGATAATATCTATATCGATGATTTTGTACTCAAGGAAGCTCCCGTTCATGATATTCAGCAGGATATCGCTTCCCTTAAAGACGTATACAGCGGATATTTCAAAGTAGGTACTGCGGTGACTGCCAAAGAACTTTCTCCGCAGTCTACCAAAGACCTGATTTTGAAACAATTCAACAGCATAACAGCAGGCAACGAGCTTAAACCTGATGCTATTCTTGACAAAGATGCAAGCCTTGCACTCGCACAGTCAGGCGACGACGAAAATCCACAGGTAAGTCTTGAAAGTGCAAGGTCTATACTTAACTTTGCACGGGACAACAATATTCCCGTAAGAGGACACGTTCTTGTATGGCACCAGCAGACTCCGGAATGGTTCTTCAAAGAAAACTATGACGAAAACGGTGACTGGGTTTCAAAGGAAAAAATGCTTGTCCGTATGGAAAACTACATAAAGAACGTTTTCGATGCTGTAAAGACTGAATATCCTGATGTTGATTTTTACGCATGGGACGTTGTAAACGAATGTCTTAAAGATAACGGCTCACCGCGTGACCCCGGATTCCCTGCACAGAGCAATAATTATCAGTCTTCTCCATGGGTTCAGATTTTCGGTGACAATTCATTCATAAAACCTGCTTTTGAGTTTGCAAAGAAATATGCTCCTGAGGGAACCAAGCTTTATTATAACGACTATAACGAATATATGGACAAAAAAGATGCTATTGTAGCACTGACCGAAGAAATAAATTCCGACGGTCACTATATAGACGGCATAGGTATGCAGTCTCATCTTGATGCACGTTCAGGCAGTGATGCTTTTCCGTCCGCAAGTATGTATAAAAAGGCACTTGACCAGTTCTGTGCAACAGGTCTTGATGTTCAGATTACAGAACTTGACGCAACAGTAAACGGAAACGATGAGGAGAGTTTCAAGAAGCAGGCACAGTATTACAGCGATATTATGGACGCTATCGTTGAACACAAGGACGATATATCCGCCGTTGTATTCTGGGGAACAACCGACGACCAGAGCTGGAGAGCTTCGGGCTATCCGCTTCTCTTCAATGAGGATTACTCCGCAAAAGAGTCTTTCTATTCAATAGTTGACGACATTGAACCTCTGGAAACTACCACAACTACAACAAACTCTACAGAATCATCTACTACGACAACAACTACTACAACCACTACAGGTACAACAGACCCCACAAATACACCTGCACGTTTATATGGTGATGCTGACTCAGACGGAGAAGTAAATATAAATGATGCTGTACTTATAATGCAGTCAATCGCAAATCCCGATAAATATCATCTTTCCGAAGACGGCAAACTTTGTGCCGATACTGTTGACAACGGTGGCGGTATCACAAACGCTGATGCCTTAGCAATTCAGTATGTTGAATCAAAGACAATAACACCCGCCGATTTCCCGATTACTTCGGCACAGCTTGACGAACTCAGTAAATAATTAACAAAGGCGTACTTGAAAAAGTACGCCTTTTTTTATAAATTTATTAATAAGCTTTGCCCCAGTAAACCATATATTTTGCAGGTTTTCCGCAACATATACATTTATCTGAAAGCTGTTCATGTTCAAAGGGAATACATCTTGAACCGACACCTGTCTTTTCCTTTACTCCGTCCTCACAGGCTTCGTCACCGCACCACATTGCTTTAATAAAGCCGTCGCCTTTTTCTTCGAGGGTCTTTGAAATTTCGTCAAGTGTCGTACAGGCATATGTTCTGTTTTTCTGATTTTCAAGAGCCTTGTTGTACATTCCGTCGTGAGCCTCTTTGAGTTTCTGCTGTACGGTTGTTTCAAGTTCGTCAAGTGATACTGTAACTTTTTCACCGTTCCAGCGTGAAGCGATTACACACTGTCCGTTTTCGATATCCTTAGGACCAATCTCCACACGTACAGGTACGCCTTTCATTTCGTATTCGGCAAATTTCCAGCCCGGAGAATTTTCGCTGTCGTCAAGCTTTACACGGATATTAATATCAGAAAGACGTTTTTTAAGTTCGTTTGCCTTGTCAAGAACGCCGTCCTTGTGCTGTGCAATCGGAATAATAACAGCCTGTACAGGTGCAACGGCAGGCGGAAGAACAAGACCGTTATTGTCGCCGTGGGTCATGATAACCGCACCGATAAGACGTGTTGTAACGCCCCAGCTTGTCTGGTGGGGGTTAACTCTCTTATTTGACTTGTCGGTATATTCAATGCCGAAAGCTTTGGCGAAACCGTCACCGAAATAATGTGAAGTACCTGCCTGTAAAGCTTTACCGTCATGCATGAGTGCTTCTATTGCATAAGTTGAAACAGCACCTGCGAATTTGTCACTTTCCGTCTTTTTACCCTTTACAACAGGCATTGCAAGTGATTCTTCACAGAACTGTGCATATACATTAAGCATTCTCTCTGTTTCCTCGATAGCTTCTTCAGCAGTTGCATGGATTGTGTGACCCTCCTGCCACAGAAATTCCCTTGAACGCAGGAACGGGCGTGTGGTTTTTTCCCAGCGTACAACGCTTACCCACTGATTGTAAAGTTTAGGCAGGTCACGGTATGAGTGAACAATATTGGCATAGTGTTCACAGAAAAGCGTTTCGGAAGTAGGACGCACACAGAGTCTTTCTTCAAGCTTTTCGTTTCCGCCGTGAGTTACCCACGCAACTTCGGGGGCAAAACCTTCCACGTGGTCTTTTTCTTTCTGTAAAAGACTTTCGGGAATAAACATAGGCATACAAACATTTTCGTGTCCTGTAGCCTTGAACATTCCGTCAAGAATCTTCTGAATGTTTTCCCATACGGCATATCCGTAAGGACGGATTACCATACAGCCCTTAACGCTTGTATATTCTACAAGTTCGGCTTTTTTGCAGATATCGGTGTACCACTGTGCAAAATCCTCGTCCATTGAGGTAATTTCAGTGACCATTTTTTTATCCTTTGCCATATAAAAACCTCTTTTCTGATATTTTATACAACATTATAGCACTTTTTCATAATAATGTCAAACAAAAAAACAGACCTGTATATAAATACAGGTCTGCCCGAAAAGATTAATAATTTAAACCTCTTCTTCTGAGTTCTTTTTCAGCTACGTCTTTTATTCTTTGGTCGACATCATAATTATATTTATTTTCGTCCCACCATTGCTGAAGTTTATAATCCGATGCCTGTCTGAAAATAGCTGCATATTTTTTCGGAATTTCTTCACCAATATAATCGTTGACTGAATTTAATACATCAAAAAATCCCATGTTTTCTCACCTCCTTTAATTTTAATTTTTTGATACTGAATATAAAAATCCAATAGTCATAGCCAATTCGTCGATTACGGGTATTGAATCAGGGACAAAGAAGTTTATTATTGTTACAAGTCCCTTTAACTGCCATGGCAGAAAAGCATAAATAACGGTTATTATAATAAGTGCCATTTAAACCTCCCTTGTTTTTCACCATGTTTAAATCACTGAAATAATAATATCATATAAATCCAAAAATGTCTATTCCAAACATTTCCTGAAAAATTTTTATTTTCATAACTGTTTCATATTGACAGAATTTTATATAAAAAACTTCCTGTTATTTTATCATACCACAGGAAGTTTTACATTATTTAAGCATATTATTATCTGTGCCGTCCGCCACCGCCGTGACCACCGCTGTGACTGTGACCGCCTCCGCCACCGCTTCGGCTTCCGCCACCGCTGTTTGTTTCTATTTTGCGTTTTGTGGTGTAAGTACGGATAAATGAATCTGTTTTACGGTGGAAAACTGTTTTTTCGTGTTTTATGTATACGCTTGAATTCTGACTTTTCTTGAATCTGTATCTGTGCTTTGTTACAAAATACACGATTAAGGCAGTTATAGTACCTATTAAAAGACAAGCAACAAGAATCACCAGATTGAATACAATCGGTTTATTCTCCGAAACAACAAATTCACCGTTTTTCATAAACATATATTTCCCTGACGACTCGTCATGGTAATATTCAAGGGGATTTGGTTTTGTATTTCCGTATGTTTTCAGTGTACTTAAAAATGCGTCAACAGCGTTTTCTATATCGTCGGAATATACCGTCTGCTGTGACGACGGAAGATATTTATTTATATAGTCAAACATTCTGTCAATGTCTTTTTTATAAATCAGTACAGCCTTTCCGCTTGTTGATATGTAGTCATAAGCGGGAGATTTTCCCGACAAATCCATATAATAGAATACACCGTCAGTATCTTCACCGTAAATCTCATCATAGAAGTCGTCGGCAAAACATTCAATTTCGTAGTCACTGCGGTACGGGTCATTTTTTCCTGCAATATATACGAATATGTTCATTTCCAGTTTTTCGGCTGTTTCCCGTACAAGTCCGGTTATTTCGTCGGAATTTTCCACAAGTCCCGTATTGTCGAGAATACCGCTGTTTGCAGAATTGCCGTCAAAACCCTTTGCAACGTCTGTCTTTGCCGACGACTGCACAACAAGCAGTACTGCCATTAATATGACAAGTACGATATTTATTATAATTAAAACGGATTTTTTCATTAAAGAAATGCACCCCCCAGAAGAAATCCCACAACCGCTACAGCCAGACCTATTGCAGTGCTGAAAAGTTTCAATTTTGTCTTGTCAAGAGGCGGAGTACCTGCGAGTTTTCCCGTCTGTCCGTTCATTGCAAATTCGTACATTTTGTCATTGTATTTATACGTCATGAACCACACGGGCAACATTATATATTGCCACTTTGTACTCATTATATTATATGATTCACTGTTTACGGAAACAGAAGAATATCCCGTTATACTGTCATGTACAAGTTTTCTTCCCGCTTCTGAAGCCCTTTCACGTATTCTCGGAAAAACGTCAGGCTTGTCAACGTCAAATTTATCGGCAAAAAAACCGCTGAAATATGACATTGAAAAATCTTTCAAATCATTGTAGTCATAAGGTTCTATTGACTCCATAAGCAAATCTTCAATCTTGCTTTCAGCGTCGGCAGGAATACCGTCCGCCGATATGTCCGCCTGACGTATTACACTGAATTCCTTTGTTTCTGTATACCTGTAATCGCCCGATGTCCACGAACGTACCTGTTTGCCGATTGCACTGAGGTCTGCTTTCATATTACAGTCGGCAATCCAGAAAGGTACATAAAGTCCCGTCATTTTTTCAATCTGTTCCTGTGACTTGAAATCTTCGGGTATAAACCATTTGTCTTTTGTCCAGTCCTTAAAACAGTTTACGGCGTTTTCCCTTGTATACTGAAAACCTATTAATTTATCGGGTTTATATTTTCCCGTAAGTTTTCCTGCGAGTATTATCGGATTGTGACAGTAATAACAGAAAAGTGCGGTTTGCTGGTCGTCTGCCATTATGTCAGCACCACAGCTTGCACAGTGGTAAAGATTTGTATGCTCTTCAAAATTCTGCTGTTCCTGCAACTCCTCCGCACTCGGTGACGTGTTTTCCGTTTCAGCGTTTATTTCCTGCATTTCTTCAAGCGTAAATTCACTTGAACAGTATTCACAGCCGAATTTCTGCGTGTCGGGCATGAATTTCAGGTTGGCGTTACAGTTCGGACATTTATATTCTGTTGATTCCAATTGATTTCATCTCCTTTTATTATTGCTTTTATAAATATACCATATTCGTAATTCTTTTGCAATAGAAATCAATAAATATATTTTAATTTTTTCAGAATGAAACGTGAGATAATGAGAGAAAGTGAGAAAAAATAAGAGAATTAAAGAGATTTTATGATATAGATTAAAAAAAAGTTGTTTTACCCCTTGACAAACTGTTTTTTATCATGTATAATAATACCTGTCACTGCGTGGAAAACACGCCGGAAACCTCGCAAACTGCTGATTTACGCCGTTTGTGTTTCCGTTACCAATATTTTACAGGAGGAATTTTTTATGTCAACTACACTGACAAAGCCTGCTGACGTAAAGCGTACATGGTATATCCTTGATGCAGAAGGACAGCCACTCGGACGTGTTGCAGCTAAGGCAGCTCATATTCTCAGAGGCAAACACAAGCCTACATTTACTCCCAACGTAGACTGCGGAGACCACGTTATTATTATTAACTGTGATAAGGCTATCCTTACAGGCAAGAAGCTTGAACAGAAAAAGTATTACTGGCATACAGGCTGGATTGGCGGTCTCAAGTCCATTTCTTACAAGGATATGATGGCTAATCAGGCAGACAGAGCTATGATGATTGCCGTAAATGGTATGCTTCCCAACAATACTCTCGGCAGAGCTCAGCTCAAGAGACTCAGAACTTACAAGGGTGCAGAACACAATCAGGCTGCTCAGAAACCCGTTGTTTACGAATATTAATAAAGGAGGCGCTTTAAAATGTACGAATCAAAAGTTAAATACTACTACGGAACAGGCAGAAGAAAGCACTCCGTTGCAAGAGTAAGAATCTATCCCGGTTCCGGTAACGTTACAATCAACGGCAGAGGTATCGACGATTATTTCGGTCTTGAAACTCTCAAGCTTATCGCACGTCAGCCCCTCGCCCTTACAGATAACCTCGACAAGTTCGATATCGTTTGTACAGTTGCAGGCGGTGGCGTAACAGGTCAGGCTGGTGCAATCAGACACGGTCTTTCAAGAGCATTACTTGAATTTGACCCCGAACTCCGCCCCACTCTCAAAAAGGCTGGTTTCCTCACCCGTGACCCGAGAATGAAGGAAAGAAAGAAGTACGGTCTCAAGGCTGCACGTCGTGCTCCTCAGTTCTCAAAGAGATAATCAGACACCTATTATTTGGACAATCAAAAAAATACTTTTAATCGCTCTGTATTATGCAGAGCGATTTCTTTAAGTAGATTAAACAATGTCACTTAAATTCTGTAAATTCAAATTCACACCCAAAACAACACCCAAAGATTATTTTAATATAAGTATTTCAATACACTTTCCTATATCCTTACGGTTCTGTTTATAAGTGGAATGACCATAAAATAAAAGGGACGGTTTTAAAAACCGTCCTTTTTTTACAGGTCAAATTTTTTCTTGAGTTTTTCAAAGAAACTCTGACGTTTTGCATAGTTCTTTTCTGATAAAGATGCTTCAAATTCTTTAAGCAGGTCTTTTTGTTTTTTAGTAAGATTTTTCGGAACTTCAACGTAAATCTTGACATACTGGTTTCCTCTGTCTGTACGGTGAAGTTTTTTTACCCCCTTGCCTTTCAGACGGAAAACAGTACCCGTCTGAGTTCCCTCACTGATATTGTACTTTACATCTCCGTCAATAGTAGGAACGGTTATTTCAGCACCGAGAACAGCTTCCATATAAGTAACGGGAATATCGCAATGTATATCAAATCCCTCACGTCTGAAAATGGGGTGAGACTTTACAGATACAGTTATAAGAAGGTCACCCGAAGGTCCTCCGTTCACACCGCAGTCACCCTGACCGCTGAGACGCATTGGCTGACCGTCGGCAATACCTGCCGGAATATCAACCGAAACTGTTTTCTGTACTCTGAGTCTGCCCACACCGTGACATTTCTGACAGGGATTTTTTATAATTTTACCCTTGCCTGAACAGTGCGGACACGGTTTTGTTGAGGAAATAGCACCGAAAGGTGTACGCTGAGTTGTTTTTACAGAACCACGTCCCTGACAGTCCGGACATATTTCCGAACTTGACGCACCGTCCGCACCCGTACCCTTACAGGAATCACATACACTCATACGGTTTATTTTTATTTCCTTTTTTATACCATTGCAAGCGTCCATAAAGTTGATAATAACGGACTCCTGAATGTCTGCACCACGTCTTGGAGCATTGGCGTTTGAACGTGTGCTTCCTCCGCCAAATCCGAAACCGCCGAATATATTATCAAATATATCACCGAAATCACCGAAACCGCCCATTCCGCTGAAACCGTCCATTCCACCGCCACCGCTGTAACTTGGGTCTACTCCTGCGTGTCCGAACTGGTCGTAACGTTTTCTTTTTTCGGGGTCTGAAAGTACTTCATTAGCCTCGTTTATTTCCTGAAACTTTTCAACATATGAGGGGTCATCGGGGTGTAAGTCGGGGTGATTTTCCCTTGCTTTCTTTCTGAAAGCCTTTTTTATTTCGTCCTCTGTAGCACCTTTCTGTATGCCGAGGACTTCATAGTAATCTCTTTTTTCAGCCATAATACTTCTCCATTCTGAAGTTATCCAAATATTCCATATAAACACCACAAGGGCGAAAGAAATTTCCGCCCCGTGATATAATATTTATTTTTTTATCAGACCTCTGTGAAATCAGCATCAACAACGCCGTCATCATCTGAAGAATTGTTCTGCTGTTCAGAAGCTTCTTTTGTGAACTGTGATGGGTCAATTCCCTCTGCACCGTTGGGGTTAGCCTGCTGGTAAACCTTTGCGGAAAGGTCGTAAAAAGCTTTCTGGAGTTCTTCCTTGAGTGACTTTATTTCACTTGCATTGTTAGCCTCAATAGCGGACTTGAGTGATGCACACTTGCTTTCGATATTTGCCTTTTCGTCTGCGGAAACCTTGTCACCAAAATCTGTGAGTGCCTTTTCACACTGGAATACGAGGTTTTCAGCTTCGTTCTTTGTGTCAACTTCTTCACGACGCTTTTTATCCTCTGCCGCATACTGTTCAGCTTCCTTTACAGCCTTGTCGATATCGTCCTTGGACATATTTGTTGAAGCTGTGATTGAGATATTCTGTTCCTTGCCTGTTCCCAAATCCTTTGCGGAAACGTGAACAATACCGTTCTGGTCGATATCGAAAGTAACTTCAATCTGGGGGATTCCTCTCGGAGCGGGAGCGATACCGTCAAGACGGAAAGTACCGAGCTGTTTGTTGTCCTTTGCGAACTCACGTTCACCCTGAAGTACGTTGATATCAACGGCAGGCTGATTGTCTGCATATGTTGAGAACACCTGTGACTTCTTTGTAGGAATTGTTGTATTTCTTTCAATCATTCTTGTGCATACACCGCCTGCTGTCTCGATACCGAGTGAAAGCGGAGTAACATCAAGGAGGAGGAGACCGTTTTTAACGTCACCGCCGAGTACACCGCCCTGATATGCAGCACCGAGTGCAACACATTCGTCGGGGTTGATGCCCTTGAACGGGTCTTTGCCGATAAGCTTCTTTACTGCGTCCTGAACAGCAGGGATTCTTGATGAACCACCAACCATAAGAACCTTGTTGAGTTCTGATGCACTAAGACCACTATCACTGAGTGCCTGCTTTACAGGTCCCATTGTAGCTTCAACGAGGTCTGCTGTGAGTTCGTTGAACATAGCACGTGTAAGAGTGAGGTCAAGGTGTTTCGGAGTGCCTGTAGCGTCTACAGTGATGAACGGGATATTTATATTTGAAGTTGTTGTTGAAGAAAGTTCAATCTTTGACTTTTCAGCAGCGTCTTTAAGCCTCTGAGCAGCCATCTTGTCAGCTGAGAGGTCAACGCCCTCTGCCTTTTTAAATTCTTCAACCATCCAGTTTATAATTCTCTGGTCGAAATCGTCACCGCCGAGGTGGTTGTTACCTGCTGTAGCGAGAACCTGCTGAACATCTTCGCCCATTTCAATAATCGAAACGTCGAACGTACCACCGCCGAGGTCGTAAACCATAACAGTCTGTTCTTCTTCCTTGTCGATACCATATGAAAGAGCTGCGGCTGTAGGTTCGTTGATAATACGCTTTACAGTAAGACCTGCAATCTGTCCTGCGTCCTTTGTAGCCTGTCTCTGTGAGTCTGTGAAGTAAGCAGGAACTGTGATAACGGCTTCTGTAACAGGTTCACCGATATATGCTTCAGCGTCAGCCTTGAGTTTCTGGAGAACCATGGCGGAAATTTCCTGAGGAGTATATTTTTTACCGTCAATTTCAACCTTGTAATCAGAACCCATATGTCTTTTGATAGAAGAAACAGTTCTGTCGTGGTTTGTGATTGCCTGTCTCTTTGCAACCTGACCGACAAGTCTTTCACCGTTGTTTGTGAAAGCAACGACTGACGGTGTTGTTCTTGCACCCTCGCTGTTCGGGATAACTACAGCGTTACCGCCTTCCATAACAGCTACACAAGAGTTTGTTGTACCTAAGTCAATACCGATAATTTTTCCCATAATAAATTCCTCCTAAGAAAATATAATCTTTGTAAGTTTGTGAATTATATTGCAACCGCAACCATTGCGGGTCTTATAAGCTTGTCACCGATTTTATAGCCTTTCTGGAAAACGGTACATATATGATTTGAAGCATAGTCCGTGCCGTCCTGCTGGCTTATGGCGTTGTGAATGTTGGGGTCAAATTCAGCACCGAGTGCCTCGACTTCCGTTACATTCATTTTATTGAGGAAGTCTTTAAGCTGATTGAAAATCATAACCATACCGTTTTTGAAATTTTCGTCGGCACATTCCGCCTCAATCGAACGTTCAAAACTGTCGATAACGGGGAGAAGATTTTCAATGCACTTTGCAGAAGCATTGCTGTAAGTTTCTGTCTTTTCCTTTGCCGTACGTTTGCGGTAGTTGTCATATTCTGCAAAGAGTCTTATATATTTGTTGTTTGCCTCATTGAGAGCGTCCTCAAGAGCCGCATACTCTGTAGCGGTATCGTTGTACTCACTTACAGCGTCATCTTCGTCTGTAGTTTCTTTCAGAGATTCTTCGTTGATATCCTCAGCGGATTCTTCAACGGTTTCTTCTGTATTTTTATTCTCGTCCATCGCTGATGCTCCTTTCTTTAACTGCTAATCTGTGTCGGCAGTTGTGTCTGTTACTATAATATCTTCATCATCTCCGGACATCAGATAAGAGATTTTCTGTGTCAGGTATTCAATGTAAGGAATTATTTTTTTGTAGTCAACACGCATAGGACCTATAATTCCGAGTGAACCGGCTTCCTTGTTGCCCTTGCGGTATTTTGAAACAATAAGACTTGAATTTCCTATAGCAAAGCTGTCTGTTTCGGAACTGAACTTAACCTGAATACCGCTAAAAGTTTCTTCAAGCAAATCGGCAAGTCCGTTTTTGTGTTCAATAAACCTGACAACTTCCATTTTGTCGAGTTCGTCGCATGAAAGAAGTTTTTCACTTCCGCTTACTGTAAGTTCCTGCTGACGCAAATCTTCCGAAAGTTCACAAAGTCCCATAACAAGCGGAGAGAGCGACACCATATAAGCACTTACTGCCGCAACCATTTTGTCGAACATTTCTTCTGAAAGTTCCTCAACAGAAACACCGCTGAGGTTTTCTTCTATATAATGTGTAAAAAATTCAAGCTGTTCATGGTTGAGGTCAAATTCAAGCCTGCAAGCCTTGTTTTTTATGCTTCCGTTTGAAGTTATCAGCAGAATAACATAAAGTCTTTTACCTGTGGGGATAACCTCAACTTTTGAAATCACCGAAAATCTCGGTACAGAATTTGTAACCACTGCCGCACACTGTGTAATTTCGGTAAGAGCCGCAGCGGCGTTCTGTATAAGAAGTTCTTCGGGAGTATCCTTACCGCCCAGCATTTTATCGAGACGGCACTTTTCCTCATCGGACAATGCCGACGGGTTCATAAGTTCGTCTATATACAGTCTGTAACCTGCGAAAGTAGGTATTCTGCCTGCGGAGGTGTGAGGCTGTTCGAGATAGCCGAGCTGTTCAAGAGTCGCCATGTCATTTCTGATAGTTGCGGCGGAAACATTTATATTGTCAAGCTTAGAGATTGCTTTTGAGCCGACGGGTTCACCTGTTCTGATGTATTCGTCAACCACAGCAGCGAGTATTTTCAGCTTTCTGCTGTTCACGGTTTACACAACCTTTCGCTTATTTAGCACTCCCACTCTTTGAGTGCTAAGTATAATTTATCACTATTATTTCACTTTGTCAAGCGTTTTATTCATTTTCGTCCTTTTTTACTAAAACTGATATATGCATCATCATAAATATGGTAATTTTTAAATAAAAATATCCGTCACAAAGAACAGCTCCCCCGTTGTAAAGAGAGAGCTGTCCCCTGTAAAAAAGGAGGTTAATATATATTAAATCAAGATTTCATAATTAAATCAGGACTGTTCACTGATGAGAATACCTACACGGCTCTGAATCTTGTCAATAGCCTGCTGTGAATCCGCTTCACCCTTGAAATACTTTGTTACTTCTTCAACGACTATTTCTCTTACATCGTCCGAGAAACCACCTGTCACCCTGTCGGCTTTTTTTATATAATCAACAACAAAGTCCTTCTGTTCCTTTGTAAGAGGTTTTACATTTATTTCCTTGCCGTTTATAAAATAGGTGTTATCATATTCTACTTTTTTTCCGTTCTCGTCAAGATAGTATGGCTTTGACATGGATTCTTCGGCTTTTTTTTCAAATGCTGATACAAGTGACGGAAGTTCAGAGGAGTACTGATTGTTTGTCTGATACTCCTCAGTGAAAAATTCCTTTATGAATGCCCAGCAGGCATCTTTTGACTGTGAACTTTCAAGAACAGCCATAGAGTTGTTGAATGAAAGTATTGCACCGTTTCCGTCATTTGACGGTATACCGACAAGTGTTATATCATCGTTGAAATAAGCGTCTTTTTCTACTCCGTATTCTGTAAATGTATAGAGGTTTACAGTATCCAGCAGAGCTTTGTCGTTGAGTAATAATGTATCCTGCTCATTCCAGTAAGCTTCTATTTCGTCCTGAGAAGCGTTTTCCCAGTCAATTTCCTCATCTTCGTCGGGGAACTCATTGCAGAACTCAAGTACCTTTTTGAAATCGTCTGAATCAAAATGACATTCAGCCTTTTCATAGTCAATGAATTTATCCACCATAGAACCGCATATCAGCTCAAAAGCTGACTCTTTCGAATTTCCGTAACGGCAAAGCTGCATATCGGGGTGTTCGTGATAAGTGTCAATCATTTCGTCAAGAGTCCAGTTTTCCTTGTCAAAGAATTTTGTCTTGCACGCCATAGTGGTAACACCGAAAGAAGGTGACAATGAGTAAAGTTTTCCGTCAATTTTGCTTGCACTGAGAACGTTCGGCATAATATCATCTGCGGACAGGTCAGCGTCTTTTTCAAGATAAGTTGAAAGGTCTGTAAAAGTTCCTTTCGGTGCAAGTTCTGATATCAGGCTGTAATCATATGTTACAATCATATCGGGGGCATTTCCCGAAACAATGTCCATTTTAAGCTGTTTCGAGGCTGAATTTATCATCTTTTCCTTTTCGTCGTCATATTCATCGTACTTGCTGTAATCTGCTATTTTTATTCTGTAGTCTGTATGTGACTTGTTGAAGTCGGTAATTCTGGAAGTAATTGCCGAATCGCTGTAAAGCATACCGAGTGTAATTACAGTCTGGTTTGCGAGTTCGTCGGCACTGCGTTTTGTAAGACGTGCAAATCCCGAAGTATTGCTTGTATAGTCCTGCAAATATACAATAAAGTCACCGTCGTCAAGACCTATTACGGAACGTACCGAATCGCCTGTAATATCGGAATCAATCCAGTTTATTATTTCAACGGGTTTTTTGTCCTTGTCAATACCGTAAAGACCTGCCTGAGTACTTGTAAATAAAGTATATTCGCCTGTACCCGTACTAATGCTGTTTATACCTGATATTTCAGAATTTTCAAGACTTACGTTCACACTGTCGTCGGAAAATTTCTTTGCCTCTATATCAATATACTCCAGTGCTTCACCGTTACTGCCGTAACCTGCACATACAACGTTACCGTCAGAATCATTTCCGAAATAATTTATCCAGTGTGTATCACTGCCCACATCAATTTTACCTGTGATTTCACCGTCCTCTTTAAGAATACAGTAAGTTTCTTCTTCTCCGCTGAGTGACAGAATAATGTTTCCGTCCGAGCAGGCTGTTATATCTCTTACGGATATACGCATATCTTCTGAATCTTCGCTGTATTCTTCAACGTTTGTAACAGGATTTTCAGAAATTATTTTACCGTCCGAACCGAGCTTATAGAGTGTATATGAATATTCAGCCGCTTTATTCATGGCTTCATAGTCAAAATTTTTATAGTCAAAATCAGGGTCGTCATAGTCGGGAATTTTGAAGTCACCATAGTCAATAATTGTCAGAAGTGCATATATAGAGCCGTCGGGAGCAACTGTAGTCCTGATATAGGACTGAGAATTTTCAGGTTTCTGGAAATCAAGTGAAATTTCATTGAAACCGCTGAAATCCACGTCGGTAAGATAAAGCTTTGTGTTGCCGTTACTGTCACCGCCTGTTATAAGAACCTGAGAAGTACCTTTTATAAGGAACATCTGTTCAACGTATTCGGCAGGGATTTCCGTTTCTATATCAATTGAACTGTACGAATTTGTTATTGTTTCCTTTGCGGTCTGTTCAGCTTGTGAATTTGAACTGTTTTCACCGTCATTTTTCTTTTCTCCGCATGAATATGCCGAAAATACCATTGCAACGGCAAGTACTCCTGTTACTGAACGTGTGATAAGTGAATTTTTCATAATATACTAACCTCTTTCTGTATTTATTTATATTATACTTTCTTTTGTCTGAATTTTTCTTTTATATCTCTCCGCCGTCTGTCTATGAATATTGACACAGCACGCATGACAGCGGATTTCTTTTTCTTTAAGAATTTTATCAGTAAAATTATAAGCCATATAACCGTAACAACGGGAACGGCAAAAATCAACCGTCTGAAAAAATATATAAACGACAACTTAAATTCAACAAGGCGTGACGCATTTTCCCAGTACGGATAATTTATACTTTTCTTTACAATGGCATAGTCTGATATTTTCTTAAAAGCCTTTGCCCTTGCCGACGGTGAAAAACGTACACTGTTCTTTACTATTGAACACTTGTCCTTGTATTCTTCCGAAAACTGTGTCTTTACTGCATTGTACGCAAAATTTTCAACGGGGTCGGGCAGTACCGTTTCATAACAGGTTATGCCCTTAAAACCCGTTACAACAGGTGTATCAGTAATATCTTCGGCAGTAATTTCAGCAGTAGTTTCCGAACCGTCCGAAAGCATTGAAAGACTTGACGCACCGTCATATGATATGTATATTTTCGGAAGTTTTCCGGCACAGTGTTTTTCGGGTTTTGTGTCGGGAATTTCGGTAACGCCCGAAATGTAGAATTTCACACCGTTTATATAAAGGTTCATTCCGCTTACTTCATACGAACCATACAGCGACCACGCAAGATTTTTGTCAATAACCGCACCGTCCTGCATTAAATCATTATCACCGAAAAATGCACCGTTCACAAGTTCAAGGTTTCGGAAAAGAAAGAAGTCTCCGCCTACTGCCGTAAGTTCCGCATCACTTTTTCCAATCAAATCGCCTTTCACCGTAACCGTACCCACTGACGAACTGTAAGCATCTGCAAAAGGAAGTTTCCCCTCCTCCACGGAAAAAGATGCATTCTGCAATTCTTTTATAAGACCTGCACGGACTGCGTTGAGTGAATCGGTATCAAAACCCGAATCATCTGTAAAAAACGTGCTTACCTGTGCAAAATGTTCACTGCTGTCATTTTTCCAGCGGTCAGCCGTATAGTTATACTGCTGTGACTTTGCCATAGAGTTCCCGACGATTGTAAGTATACATATCACCGTTACCGCAACAGCATTTACAGCTGTTATAACTGCGTGTTTTATTCTGAATTTCATAAAGACCACCGCCTTATTTGTCTTTCATGCGTACCTGGTCTTTAGGTTTTACAGGCTTGCTTGCCGTCGTTATAACATAATCATTCGGATTTATACCGCCCTGTACCGCACTTGAAATCTCGTCGGAGGCAAGCACCTCAACATCTACCCTTTCGGCAAAATATCTGTTTCCGAGCGGTGAACTTTTTGAATTTACAACAAGAACAAAATAACCATTGTTGTCCTTGTATACCGCACTTTTCGGGACAATAGCGTCATAATTTCCGCTTCCACACGGAATTGACAGGTCAAGCATAGAACCTGTGCTTACATCACCCGTAACCGAAAATTTAAGTATTCTGTTTTTAGAACCTGCTTTTGTATCGTTTTTTATTTCCGTAAGAACCGCTGTAACGTCGCCGTCCCAGTTGTTGACGACTTCCGCTTCAACGCCTTTTTTTATTTTCTTTGCCTTTTCTGCGTCTACAGTAAGTTCAACGGTGTATCCCTCGTCCGCAATGTCTATCACTGCAAGCGGTGTGTCTGGTACGGTTTCCTCACCCGGCTTGACGTTTATCGCACTTACTATACCGCTGTACTTTGATTTTATTTCAGTGACAGCGTTTTCCTTTTTTATTTTTTCAATTTTTTTCTTCAGGTTGTCTACTTCTTTTTTCTTTGCCTCAATTTCAAGGGTGTTTGTCTTACTCAGTAAATCATTTTCATTTTTTGACTTTGTAAGTGATGCAATAAGTTCTTCAAGGGCGTGCTGTTTTGCCTGTACGTCTGCGTCGTAATCCTCAATTGACATTCCCGAACCCGTTCCCTGTGTTGCCTCATAACCTGCAATCTGTGCATTAAGATAATCTATATCATTCTGAATACCGGAAAGCTGATTTACAAGGTCATTCCTTATATTGTTTTTTTCCGATTCATATTCATTGCGTGCATTGTTTCTTATTTCTTCCTTTGCATCTGCGTCTGCTTTGAGTTCGTTTATATCATACAACATATTATTATCTTGTGAAGTTGTTTCTTCTTCGGAAGATTCATCTTTATTTTCCGTATTGTTTCCACCTGCTCCCGTAAGCATCTGTGAATAGAGGGAATAGGCTGAATTATAGTCGTTTTCGGCATTTGAATAATTATTGTACAGTGATATAAGATTTCCGACATATTCAACTGACGCTGTTGAATAATCATTTGTGACTATGGCTGTAATTTTGGACTGTATTTTTTCAAGAATATCTGATTTTCTCATCAGTTCACTTTTATTGCTTGTGTAGTCATATAAAGCCTGTTCGACAGAACCTGAATTTGCAATTGCATTGTTTCTCTTTGCAATAGCTGTGTTGAGGTCTTCACGTGCGTTTGTTATAGCCTGATTTTCGGCTGTATAGTCAGCAGGAACACCGAGAAGTGCTTTCTGATATTCAAGCTCAAGGGTAATGAGTTCGGACTGTGCCGTTTCAAGTTCTTCACTTTCTTCCGTGCCTACCGTAAAAAGCACATCATCTTTCTTTACTTCCTGACCTGTTTTAATCATAACTGTATCAATAGTCTTGTTTCCGTCTGCCTTTACTTCATAAGACTGATTTGACTCAACCAGACCGCTTCCCCTTACACGTTCCGTCAGTTTTCCCGACATTGCACGTTCAGTTGTGATTTCTGAAAGTGACCTGTTCATAATTGTATTTGAAAGCAGTGTGAGAACAAGCATGACCGCAAGAAAAATAATAAGTACTGTCTTTATGATTTCTCTTTTTCTGCCTGAACTGTAGTCTTTTTTTTCTTCGTTCATAAAAAAATATCTCCTTTATCCTTTTATTCCGCCTGAATACGTAATCCCCTCAACGAGATAATCTTCACCGTAAAGGAACATCAGTATTGTCGGTATCATATATACAACCCCTACCGCAAACGCAAGACCGATGTCACCCGTGTTAATCTGTGAGAGGAACACTGAAAGCGGGTGCAGTTCTGAATCTTTCATAAGTATAATAGGCTGTTCAACCATGTTCCAGTAGTCAATAAATACAAGCATACCTATTGAAACCAATGCACTTTTACAAAGCGGAAGAAATATCTGTGTCATAATCTGCCATTCGTTCGCACCGTCAAGCTTTGCCGCCTCAACATATGAAACGGGAATCCTACGCATTACCTTTGTAAGCAGAAATACACTGAAAGGTGAAAATATTCCAGGCAGAATTATTGCAAGACGCTGTTTCAGTGAAATTATTGTTGTATCTTCCATGATTTTCATTTCAGAAAGCGTTCTCCATATACCTGTATTATTTATCTCTTCAAGAAATCCCAGTTTGTCGGCAACAAGATAATTCGGTACAAGTGTTACCTGATACGGCATAAGCATGAGTATTATGTAAACAAAGAATATCAGATTTTTCACTTTGCCGTTGTATCTTGAAAATCCGTATGAAGTCAGAACGGCAACGGCAAGCTGAAACAACGTAATCGGTACTGTGAGTATAACAGAGTTCCAGAATTTGAAAAGATATTCGGGGTTCTTGAAAAGTACTTCCTTATACTGTGAAACGGTTGCCTTGTCGGGAATGAATTTCAGATTTACATTTTCAGATATGAAAACTTTCTTTTCACTTGACATATTGCCGAGCATTGCACCGTAGTTTGCGGATATTTCACTTGATGTCATGAAAGAATTGGCTATTGTAAGTACCGTCGGCATTATAAAAAGTATTGCGGAAACACATATAAAAACCGTAAGAATCATATTGAAAACCAATGTTTTCTTTTTTGCTTTCATCAGTTTTCCACATCCTTTCCGAAAATATGCTCCGAAACAAGAAGAACCGCTATTATCACAATCATTACAAGTGAAAACAATACTGCCGCCGCAGACAATTTCTGATAGTCAAGGGAGTTAAATGTATTGTTCATGAAATGCTGTAACATATAGAGTCTGTCAACAGGGTAGTCGCCTATAAGCAGGTATATTTCACGGAAAATCTTGAATGAATTGATAAGCGAAAGTATAAGTACAAAAAGTATTGTCGGGGACAGATAACGCAGTTTTATGTGAAAGAACTGGTACGCCCTGCTTGCCCCCTCAAGTTCCGCAACTTCAAGTATGTCTTTCGGAATACCTCCCAGTGCCGACATGAAAAGTATCATGTTATAACCTATATTCTTCCACAGAAACATAAGTATTATTACAAACATTCCGTGTGAAGATTCAAGCCAGCTGACAGGAGTACCGCCGAATTTCTCGATTATCTGGTTGACCGTTCCGTGATTGTGGAAAATTACCTGCCACACCAGTACTACCGAAGCAGTCGGAACCATAAGCGGACTGAGGAAAAATGTCCTGAAAATACTTTTTCCCATGATGTTTCTTTCCAGTATTACGGCAAGTCCCAGCGGAATCACCACCGCAAGCGGTACGGCTATCACCGAGAAAAAAGCAGTGTTCTTTGACGCTGTTATGAAAGCGGTGTTTTTCATGAGTGCCTTGTAGTTGTCAAGCTGTACAAATTCCTTTGCTATGGTATTGTTTATAAAAGAATAATACACCACTATCCCGAACGGTATCAGAAAAAATATAAGTACACCCACAAGGCTCGGAACAATACAGGCATTGCTGAAAATCTTTTCACCCCGTCTTCCGCACTGGTTTTTTGAATTTTTCTTCATATTTTATCACAACCTTCTGCAAAATATATACTGTCCCTATTATATAACACCGTCTGAAATAAAAAGTGACAGTGTATAAGGATATTTTTTTGTTTTTACAAAATAATCCCAACCTTTCGCATGAAAAAAACTTTCATTTATACTTTCATTTATACTTTCATTTATACTTTCATATATAAGTGATTATAAAGGACAAAAAAGACGAAGAAAATATATATTTTTTTCTTTTTACTTTTATCTGCTTATATTATAATTATTATATCATATATTTCTTTATTTTTAAAGTACAAAATCTTATTATTTTCTTAATGATTATATTTTACTGTTTTAATATTTATAATAACTGAAATTCCATTATAAACATTTATAGTATATATTATATTGAAATAAAAGTCAATAGTCTGTTTTAAATAAATTTTAATGTCTATATACTTTAATTGTATACAATTAAAGGAGGTTTTTATTATGAGTAAAATAGCCATAGAAACAGGCAGACGAATCAGAAACTACAGGGTTCAGATGAATATGAGTCAGGAAACTTTTGCAGAAAAATGCGGTCTGCACCCCACTTACATAGG
>JAGAQS010000066.1 GCA_017622635.1 Ruminococcus sp.
AGAGAATTTGCAAAACATTGTAAGTGAAATTTCAGAAAACAACAATCAAAAATATACTGAAATTGTAAGTGAACGTGACAGATTCACAAAAGTTTTTTCGGATGAAACAGGTGCATTAACCGCAGTTGTTTCAACTTCCCCTATTCATTATGAAAAAAACAAAGAATGGGTGGATATTGATAACACGTTAGTTTCTTCCAAAGATTCTTTGATAAATAAAAGCAATAGCTTTTTTGTGGCATTGCCTGACGAATTAGGTGTAAGCGAAAGTATTGAATTAAAAAACAGTAATTATTCTATAAGTTTCACGTTGCAAGGCACGGATTTGTTTGAAAACAACAAAAAGGTTACGGCGCAGAAAAAAGAGAAATCAAACAAAAACGAAAGTAAATCTAAAAATAAAATTGATACGGATTTTTTAGATAAAAATGTTGCAGTATCTTATAGTGAAGTCGGCGAAAATACTGATATAGAGTATACGGTTACTTCAACCGGTATAAAAGAAAATATCGTATTAAACAAAAAGCCGAAAAGCGAAGTTGAATACATTTATTCAATAAAAGCAGAGGGATTGACTGCGGAGAAAAATGATGACAATTCCATTAGTTTCTTAAATAACGACGGAGAAACTATTTTTTATATACCTGCACCCGTTATGTATGATAATAAAAATCAATTTTCTACAGATATTTCTGTTACTCTTTCGGGTGAAAACGGCTTATATGAAATGAAATACATTCCGTCATATGAGTGGTTAAAGAAGACTGCAAAATACCCTGTTATTATTGATCCGCTTATCGAATACAGTCCAACAAATGTATCAATATCAGATACATTCGCCACAAACGAATATCCTAACGATAATCAAGGTGCATCGCCATTTTTGTTGGTTGGAACAGAAGATGTTTGTGAGTATATTTCTTATATCAATTTGGATTTTGATGCTTTAATAGAACGGTACGGTGTGAATGTTAAAAACGTTTCTTTGGTTACGCCAATTATCGCTACGTCTTCTGAGCCGTCAAGGAATTATGAAATAGGAGCATATCCAATTATAGATTGGTGGAGCGAAACAACCTTAACATATACTAATAAACCCTCACTTGGTAATCAGATTGATGTTAAAACAATATACTCCGGGCAAAGTATCCCGGATTTGTACTTCGACGTGACTAAGGCATATACACCGGGAAGCAATTACTGTGGAATTGCTTTAAAGCATAGCGACCCCTCTTTAGGAGATGCTATAGCTTATTTAGGTTCAAAGGAAGGAACTGAATATTTCGAACCGTCTTATTTCATAGTCGAATACTACGAAACAAGAGGTGTTGAAGAGCAATTTGATTATCACACCCAAGATTTAGGTAGAGCCGGTACTGTATATATAAATGATTTCAGCAATCTTTTGTTTGTTGAAAGAGAAGATATCGGACTTCCCGGCAATGTAATGCCCGTAACAATAAAAAGCTATCTTCAAAGCAGTTACGGTGGCACGTACAGTTTTTTACCTGCTTACGAAACCCGTAATTACCCTCATTTCGGCGTAGGCTGGTTAACAAACTTCAACCAGTGTCTTGAATATTACCCGGATATTGACGGGGAAGAAACAATTATCTATATGAGCGGTGACGGTCAGGCTGTTTATTTTCAGCCTTCGGGTACCGAAACTGACGGAAAAGCCGTATGGAATGAAAAAGCAGATAAGTTTTCAAGCAGTAAAGGATATACCCTGTATATCCCGACCCAAAACTTGTCAAATATAACGGGAAATTGGACTTCAGTTACAGTAAAAGGACCTGACGAAAATACATATGAATTTAATCAGTTTGGCTTTCTTTCCCGTATAGTTTCAGGTGATGAAAGCTTCCCCGGTGCAATAACGGTTTCATATATGGATAACCGATGTGTTATGATTGACAAGATTATAGACGGTGTTGGCAGAGAATTCCGTTTCAGTTACAATAGTTCTTATTGCCTTGACTCTATCAACGTGTATAATTCAGACGGTACACCTGTTACAGTGAACGACAATAACGGTAATACTGTTAATTACAAAATCAGCTACGGGTATACTTTTGTTCCTATTCAGGAATTTGGTGGAAACAACTATTCTGTATTAAGTTCAATAACTTATCCTGACGGCGAAAAAGTATATTATAACTACGGTGATTATTATTTCTCAATGCACAACGTTGACGGACGTTCGTTCATTTGCAACAGAACGTCTACGGGAGCATTTGAATATTACGAAACAGCCGTTGATTCTAACGGACAAACCGTAATGGGTGCAAAAATGACCGTTGTTAATGACAACGCTTATCAAAAAACCTTTACCGATTCAAATAACGTTACCGTTACGAAGCAGTTTGATTTATACGGCAGAGTTACCAACACAATAAACTCAGACGGAACCAGTTCTTTGAGAACCTACAGCGAGGAAAATAATGCCTTAGGTCAAATTTCAAACTCATTGTATAATACTTATGAATATCCAACTACTCATACTGAAACAAATCTTGTAAGCAACAGTAGCTTTAATCAAAATACAAGTGCATGGTATTTGAGCGATTGGGCGACAATAGGTAGTGGCTCGGACAGACTCGTTAATAATAGTAACCCGGGTGCTTTGGCTGTGTTTAACGGAAATGATTGGTTTAACTATGCTTCTCAGGTTGTTTCGTTTGCTAACGGCAAAAGCGGTGATGAATT
Source organism: Ruminococcus sp. (assembly GCA_017622635.1). GTDB lineage: Bacteria > Bacillota > Clostridia > Oscillospirales > Ruminococcaceae > Ruminococcus. The sequence goes on from JAGAQS010000066.1 coordinate 2,710, forward strand.
CCAACTTGATTTTTATTCCTATACGATTAATACAAATTCAAGCTATAATCCAAGTTATGGCTTACTGTATTTCTCATTTGCTACCGTTGAAGCAAGAAATAATATTAACGGCAATGAAGAATGGAAAACCGTTAAAATTATTGAAATGTGCCCGTATAATATGACATGGCAGGGTTATAGCCACCGTTTTGATATTGATTTTGATTACAATGAACTTCAAATAACTCTGGGAAGTTTTTTAGAATACGGAACAGTTATATTTGACGACGTTGAGCTTTATAACACTTATAAAGTTCCGTTAAATAGTAACAGCAGTACCGATACCGAGGGTAGCTCTTTCGATACGGAAACCGACGAAACAGGCTGTACATGTAACGGTTGTGAGAAGGCTGACTGCCCCTGCAGAGATTGCTCGGACAACTGCACAAGAGTATGCTGTAATCAAAAATATGACTACGGCACGAACTCAAACGGTTGGTGGTTCATAATGAACAACGGCAACGACTACTTAGCAATGTGTCAGGAGGTCTACGGTAATTATTACGGTCATAACTGGGATGTTAACGGTCTTTATACGTGGAATAACTATAACCAGAGTAACGGTCAGCTCGTTTCTTCAACGAAAGGCAACGCAGTAACAACAAATTATACCTATGACGCAATGAGCCGTTTAAACGGAGTTAAAAACGTTGTAAGTAATTTGAGTAACGGCAGTGAGATGACTACATCGTATCTTTACGAAAAAGACCGAATCAAAAGCGTAACTCATAACGGCTTTTCATATAATTATGAGTATGATGCCTGGGGAAACCCAACTGCAGTTAAAGTAGGCGAGCAACCTCTTGTAAGCTACTCTTATGACTCAGGTCAAAACAGAAGCAGAGTTAACCGTATAACCTACGGTAACGGTGATTATACTGATTATTCGTATTCTACAGACGGAAACATTTCTGTTATAAAGAGTTATTCCTCTGATAACACGTTAAATGCTGAATATCAGTATACTTATAACTCTTCAGGTATACTTTCAAAAATATATGATGTCTTACAGAATACCGAAACCCGTTATACCGACGGTAAAACGGAAATATATATTCTCAACGGTAGCGGTGAAGCCGATGACGAGCTTATATATTCAACCGAAATTAACGATAATGAAGAAACAGTTGAATTTTTCGGCGGAAGCGTGTAT
>JAGAQS010000067.1 GCA_017622635.1 Ruminococcus sp.
GACTTATGAAAGAGTACGGATTCAAGGACAACCTTGACAATATCATGAAAGCTGCCGAAACCGCAAACCGTGAAAATCAGTTCAGGGGAATGAATATCTATATAGACGAATTTGAAAGTTTCAACGGTGATCAGCTTGAAATGATAAAGGTGATGATTTCTTCCGCCGAAAACGTATATATAACACTGCGTACCGATAATGTCAACGCAGGGGAGTACACGCTTTTTGAAACGGTTAACAATACCTATCGTAAAATCAGGGAAATGTGCCGTGATATGCATATTGAGTGCAGGAATATTAAATGCGGAAAAAGCTATCGTTTCAACAGTCCCGACCTTGAATATCTCAGTACGCATATAATGAGGAACTTCCGTTACAGTCCCGAAAATGCACCGAATCCCGATAATATCAGGATTTTTGAGGCAAAGGATATGTACAGCGAAGCGGAATATGTATGTGCCACAATAAAGCATCTCATGTATGAGGATAAATCACTGAAATACCGTGATTTTGCCGTGATATCAAATAATATTGCCGATTACACTGATATTCTCAAAGCGTCATTTGAACGTTGTGAGATACCGTATTTTATAAGCCTTGAAAAGCCTGTTGTCCATACTTCAATAATGGTATTCTTTTCGTCACTTCTTGATTTGCTTACGGCGAGAAAGATAAATGCGGAAAATATTTTCCGTTTCATGAAATGCGGTATACTTGATATATCACTTACGGACATATCACTTTTTGAAAATTACTGCTATAAGTGGAACATTGACGGCAGTGCATGGTGTTCACCGTTTAAAGCCGACGACGAAAATCTTGAACTTCTCGAAAACATACGGCAAACGGTGATAAATCCCGTCATGAAACTGAAAAAACGTCTTTCGGGAAAAAATACGGCTGTAAATATATGCCGTATGCTGTACGGATATCTTGTTGAGTGCGAGGCTGAAAAGAGCATGGCTCGTCTTATGGGTGAACTGATACGGCTTGACCGTGACTATGAGGCAGTTGAACTTAAAAGGCTGTGGGGGTGTCTTATGGACATTCTTGACAGTATCGCCGGTACACTCGGTGAAAAGGAAATTTCACTTTCCGAAATGTCAAGAATTATAAGGTCAATGATTGGAAAACTTGAGTATTCGTCACCTCCGCAGACACTTGATTCAGTTATAGCAGCGTCGGCACGTACTGCAAGACTGAGTTCACCGAGGATTGTTTTTGTAATGGGTGCAAACGACGGTGATTTTCCTAATCATGTAAATATGCACGGTATTTTTTCGGAGTCCGACAAGCAGAAACTTTCAGACAGCGGAATTGAAATAGCACGCCCTCTTTCCGACCTCAATGCGTCCGAAAGACTTGTTGTGTACAAATCACTTTCAGCGTCGTCAGAAAAAGTATTCATAACCTATCCGCTTTCGGATTTGTCGGGACAGGCAAAATACCCTGCACCTGTTGTTGACAGTATAATAAAGATGTTCGGGAATGAAAATATACGTCTTACGGGTGACGATATTTCACTTGATTACTATGCGGTGACGGTACATTCCGCTTTTTATCACTATATGCAGAACAGAAGTGAAAACAACAGATATACCGCTTCAATAAAGAAAATACTTATGAATGAACCTGAATACAGCAGACGGATTTATTATGTTACAAGCCGTTCCGAACATAAGCAGGACTATAAGATTGAACCCGAAGTTGTGCAGAAACTCAAACCCTTTACACCTCTCAGACTTTCGTCAACCGACATTGAAACATATAATACCTGTCATTTCAAGTACTTCTGTGAACGCTGTATGAGAATCAGACCACACGGTAAAATGGAACTTGATGCAAGAATTGCGGGTGAGATAATACACGAATGTTTCCGCAGTATATTAAGTAGTAGAACAAAGGAAGAATTTCTCAATATGTCATATGACGAAATCAGAAAAAGCATAAGGGAATGTGCCGAGAAGTACAGAAATGAAAAACTTGCGGGTGATTTCGGAAAGAATGCAAAGTTTGAACTTATTTTCAATAAACTTACAGAACGTCTTGTATCTGTTTTTGTTCATACTCAGAACGAATTGAGGGTGACAAGTTTTATACCACGTGCATTTGAAGTAAACCTCAATGAAAGAAAACCCGTGGTTCTGCCTTTCGGAGACGGTTACAGGCTTGTTTTCGGCGGAATAATTGACCGTGTTGATACCTGTACAATAGGCGATAACAAGTATGTAAGAATTATTGACTATAAAAGCAGTAAAAAATTAATTAACTCCGAAACTCTCGGCAGTGGTATAAATTTACAGATGTTGCTTTATCTTTTTGCGTCAACCGACAAGGGCGGTATTTATGACGACTTTATTCCGTCAGGTGTACTTTATTCGCCCGTGCAGATTTCGGAAAAAGACGTGAAGTCCGACGATATGAAAGACGATTCGGAGAATACAGGTGTAATAAATTCTTCACTTAAAACAAGCGGACTGGTATTGAGTGATTATCAGGTACTTGACGCTATGGAAACAAATGTAAAGGGAAATTTCATTCCTGTGAAGTTCAACAAAGACGGTACAATGAGTAAAAATCAGAGTTCATGCATAACAAAGGACGGTATGGAACGTCTGAGGGATTTTGCGTACAGAAAACTTTCGGAAATGGCTGAATCACTTCTTGAGGGCAATGCAGAGGCAGAACCGTTACTTATGGGAAAATATCTTCCGTGTGAAAACTGTGATTATATAAATATATGCGATAATTCACTTATGACAAGATACCGTGTCCCCGACGCTGACAGCGTGGAGGAGGCAGAAGAAATACTCAGTCTTAAAAATGAAGAACAGGAGGAAATTTCATGAGCTGGACAAATCAACAGGAAAATGCAATAAACGCAAGAAATTCTTCAATTATCGTATCGGCGGCGGCAGGAAGCGGAAAAACAGCCGTTCTCACGGAGAGACTCATAAAACTTATTGCAGACCCTGAAACAAAAGTAAGAGCGGACAGAATAGTTGTGGTTACGTTCACAAACGATGCGGCTGCCGAACTGAAAAAACGTCTTGACAGAAAACTGCGTGACCTTATAAACGAAAATCCCGACGACTCACATCTTATAAAACAACAGGCACTTTTACAGAATGCAAAAATTTCAACTATAAATTCTTTCTGTTTTGACATTATAAGGGACAATATTTCGGAGCAGGGTATAACTTCGGGTTTCGGGGTTCTTGACGATACGGACAATAAAGTTATCAAGTCGCAGGCTATGGAGGATTTGATTAATTATTACAGTGAAAACGAGTATGAAAAAATATCATTCCTTTACGACCGTTTCTGTATAAAGAGTATAAAGCGTCTGACGGACGTTATTTCAAATATAGACAATTTTCTTTCGTCGGTTGCTTTAAGAGACAGGTGGCTTGATACCGCCGTGAATGAATATAAGAAAGAATTTTACGAATCAATATATTTTAAAGCTTTTCTTGACTACTGTATAACAAGGCTTACTGTGGCACATAAGCTTGCGGAAGAATGTCTGAACATGGTTGACGATGTTTTTATGGGAGTTACCGAAAGTGACCAGTACAGCAAAACTTATATTCAGGCAGTTGAAGAACTTGAAAAAACAGAGTGGTTCATGGATATTTTCCGAAACGGAAGAATCCCCGACAGCAGTGAGAATGAAAAAGCCTGTAAATTCAAGGAACTTGTAAGAAAAAGCAAAAAAGTTGAATATAATGAAAGTCTGCGTGAATCCTTTCAGAAAAAGAGAAAGGAGTTTATAAAGATAGTAAGGGAAGTTGCGTCGGGAAACGGTTCTCTTGAAAGTGACTTTGCCGAATCGGGTGAAGTTACTGAACTTCTTGCGGAGATGGTGAGAAAATATCAGTCTCTGATATGGGAAAAGAAGTGTGCAAAAAATTCAATCAGTTTTGAAGACGGTGAACGTCTTGCCCTTGAACTGCTTGCGGATACGGACGAAAACGGTTTTATAGTACAGTCGGAAACGGCTGAAAGAATTTCCGAATTTTACGATATAATCATGATTGACGAATATCAGGACTCAAACAACAAACAGGACTTGATTTTCAAGCTTATGTCGAAAAATTACAGAGTAAATGAAAACGGTGAAGAAATGTACGGCGACAATGTTTTTCTTGTCGGAGATGTAAAGCAGTCAATTTACCGTTTCAGGCTTGCAAATCCGAAAAATTTCATTAGTACACTTAAAAGTTCCGTTGACTATTCGTCTGACGGAAACAGTAAAAACAAAAGAATTTTCCTGAATAAGAATTTTCGGAGTTCACCTGAAGTGATTGATTTTGCAAACTATGTGTTTGGAAATATTATGTCTGAAAAATGCGGTGACGTTGAATACAGTGACGACGAAAAACTTTATTTCGGTGCGGAAAGTTATAACGACGGTCAGGGTGAAAAAAGACTGACACACATTTCTTTTATAAACAGTGATAACGCAGATGAAGAAGATGACGGAGATGACGGAAGTGTAGTTGTCAGAAAAGAAGAAGTAAATTATGAAGCGGTATTCACGGCACGGAAAATTGCGAAAATGATTCAGGACGGCGTTGAAGTGACGACCGAAAACGGAGAAAAACGTAAATGTACGCCGTCGGATTTCTGTATACTTGTGCGTAAGAACAAATATATAAATCAATATGCCGACGAACTGGAAAAACTCGGTATTCCTGCAAAGAGAAACGACGAAAAGGGTTATTTACAGTCAAGGGAGATAGCGGTTCTTCTTGATTTGCTGAGAATAATAAGCAATCCGCTTTCAGATGTATCAATGACGGCGGTTCTGACCTCTCCGATGTATATGTTTAAAATATCGGAAACCGCCTATATAAAGTCACTTGACAGGGACAAGCCGTTGTTTTCCGTTATTCTCGGAATGATTGACGGAAAATACGAAAACTGCAATGGAGAACTTGTTGAACGTTGCAGGAATTTTGTTGAATCACTTGACAGATTCCGTCTTGATTCCGTGACGATGACAGTCAGTGAACTTATAAGCACAATTTATGACACTACAGATTTTATTTCCGTTATGCAACTTTACAGCGACGGAGAAAAGAAACGTGCAAACCTGCGTATGCTTATACAGTACGCAAAAGGTTATGAGCAGGCAGTGGCTTTTGAGGGAACGGGCGGACTGAGTGGTTTTTTAAGGCATATTGACAGGGTTATGGAAAACGGTGACTATGCACAGGGAAGAATTTCCGCATCTTCCGGTGATTACGTTTCCGTCATGACTTTTCACGGTTCAAAAGGTCTTGAATTTACATTTGTGTTTGTGGCGGAAAATTCTGCGGAGTTCCGTTATAATTCAGATTCTGTCATGTGTTCGTCGGACGGAAGAATAGGCTATGTACTGTATGATCCGAAAACAGTACGCCGTTACAGGACGTTTCAGCATACAATGCTTGTGAATGAAGAAAAGAACGATACAAGAAGTGAGGAAATGCGTCTTTTTTACGTCGGACTTACAAGGGCAAAGCAACAGCTTTTTATAAATCTCAAATATAACGAAAAATTGTTGTTGTCAGTACAGAATCTTTACGAAAAGTATATAAACAGCGGTGATATTTCGGGTATGGTATGCAGTGCCGACAGGTTTTATGACTGGATATGGCTTTGTTTGATGAAACACGCTGATTTCGGTGAAATTGCGGAATATTTTGACCTTATTTCAGAGTATATTCCCGAACCGTGTTCCGACAAAAAACTTTTTGAATGTGAGTTCTGCGACAAAATTACGGATATTGAAGATA
>JAGAQS010000068.1 GCA_017622635.1 Ruminococcus sp.
ATAAGTACGTTTATTACGGCAGTGCAGGTATGGACTGGGCAAGTTATCTGGAAATTCCCGAACTTGACTTCTCAACACTCCATATTTACTGCGACCAGTGGGGACTTACAAAAGAACAGGGAAATTTCTGGTTCAAAAAACACGGTGAAGATGCAGCCTCAGCAAACAAGCCACTTATTGCAGAGGAGTTCGGCTGGAAAGAACGTGACGAAAGAACCGACGTATATAATGAATGGTTTGATATTTTCGAGGGCAATACCTATGAGGGAGTCGAATTTGCAGGTACAAACTACTGGATGCTTGCTTCTCTGACGGGTGACGGTACTCTTTATCAGGATTACGACGGTTACACGGTATACTATGAGGGTGACGCTAACGGAAATCCCACTCAGGAAACCTGTGACGCAATTGTTGCCCATGCTGAAAGAATGGCATCTAAAAACAATGAAAACAGTGTTTCACCGAAAAAAGCCGATTTTGATATAATAAACCCGTCCGACGTTACTTTTAATGCTACCATTAAAATGGGTGAAATCACAGGCGTTGAGTTCAACGGTGAAGAACTTCCCGAAAGCAGTTACACAGTTAAGGATAACACAATAACAATTTCAAAAGACGTTTTCAACGTTGAAAAAGGCAACTATAAACTTACTGTTCTTACAAGTGAGGGTTCACAGCCTACCGCTATTATAAGGGTTTACGACTCGAACGCTGAACAGCAGTCAAGAAGTGTGATAGATGATTTTGAATCCTACGAATCAGACAAGGAAATTTCTTCCGCATACTCTGTAAACACAAGCGGTGACCCTGTAACAGTTTCACTTGATACGGAACACGCCAAAAACGGTACTTATGCAATGAAGTATGATTATGACCTTACAGGAGCAGGTTACTGCGGAGTATCAAAGAGCCTTGCAGGTGCGGACTGGACAGGTTTTGACGGTATTAAGTTCAGTATATATTCCGACGGTTATGACAGAGACACAACAATACAGTTTATTGACGGTGCAGGTGCTTACTGGGAAAGTATTCAGCACGTAACAGCCGAAGAGGGCTGGCAGGAAGTAAAAATCCCGTTCACTGACTTTAATCTTCAGAGCTGGGGTACATCTGCCGAAAGTGTAACTCTTAAAAACGTTAATCAGGTTTCAATTTATGCAGGTGCAAACGGCAATGCCGGAAAAGGTACATGGTACTTTGATGATTTCGGACTTTATTCCGATGATATTATAGAAAAACCCACTGCAACTCCCGAAAGTGCAGAGTATAAAAACGACGATATAGTTTTCACAATTATACCGAACGGTTACGCAATGAAAGAAATCACAGCCGAAAACGGTGAATTTGTACAGGGTACAGATTACGCACTTAACGGTAGTCAGCTCAGGATAAACAATTCATATCTTTCAAAACTCAGTGACGGTGTACACAATTTCCATATAGCATTTGAAGGCACTGACGACCTTATTCTTAAAGTAACTGTCGGAAATTCAGTCTCTTCAACTCTTTACGGTGATGCGGACGAGGACGGAAAAGTTAATATAAATGACGCAGTATTTATTATGCAGTCAATCGCAAATCCCGATAAATATAAGCTTACCGAACAGGGCAGAATAAATGCCGACGTTGTTGACAACGGAGGCGGTGTCACAAATTCTGATGCCCTCGCTATACAGTATATCGAATCAAAGACCATTACTGAAAAAGACTTCCCGCTTACAATGGAAGAACTTTCGAAACTTGACGGTTGATTCTGTTAATTTTACGTTACCCC
>JAGAQS010000069.1 GCA_017622635.1 Ruminococcus sp.
GAGGATATTGACTACGAGGTTGCTACACACCTCATCGTCGAGCTGTACTCCAAGTAATATTCGTATTGCTTGAATCGTCAGAACTCGAAATTAACAGTTATTGCGAAATAGGAGGGTTTTTATGCTGGAGAAAATCAATAAGCCTGATATCGAAATTGTCGAGCTTAAAAGTGACGGCAAATACGGCAAATTCGTTTTAGCACCGCTGGAGCGTGGATACGGTATAACACTTGGAAACCGCCTCAGACGTGTGCTGCTCTCCTCACTTCCGGGTGTGGCTGTAACTTCTGTGAAGCTTTCGGGCAAGAACGGTACAGTTCACCATGAATTGTCAACAATTCCGGGCGTTAAAGAGGACGTTACGGAAATAATCCTCAGTATCAAGGGACTGACAGCCAAACTCTACGGGGAAGGTCCTAAAACGGTATATATAGAGGCAGAGGGAGAATGTGAAATAACAGCCGGTGATATAAAAACCGATTCTGAAGTTGATATCCTTGACCCCGGTATGCATATAGCAACACTGGGCAAGGACGCTAAACTGTACATGGAAATTACTATCGACAGAGGCAGAGGCTATGTTTCAGCAGAACGCAACAAGAAACAGATAAGTCTCCCTGTTGATGTGATTGCTGTTGACAGTATTTATACTCCTGTTCTCAAGGTAAACTATACTGTAGAAGATACCCGACTCGGTCAGGTTACCGATTATGACAAGCTGACTATGGAGGTATGGACAGACGGTACTATCTCCGCTAAGGAGGCACTGTCACAGGCAGCCAATCTCCTCAACGAGCATCTGAAGCTGTTCATTGACCTCTCCGAAGAGGCAGGACTTGCAGAAGTTCTTGTTGAAAAGGACGAAAAGGGCAAGGAAAAAATACTTGAGATGACCATTGAGGACCTTGACTTATCGGTGCGTTCATTCAATTGTCTGAAACGTGCCGGAATCAATACCGTGGACGACTTGATTAACAAGTCTGAGGAAGAAATGATGAAGGTTAGAAACCTTGGAAAGAAATCCTTTGACGAGGTTAAGGAGAAGCTCCAGTCACTTGGCTTCGACCTTTCTTCTGAGGAGGAATAAACCATAAAATGTGCGTTTATGCACTGTATGAAAAGGAGTGAATTACATGCCGGGTACAAGAAAGCTGGGCAGAACATCTGACCATAGAAAAGCAATGCTCAGAGGCATGGTAACTTTCCTTCTTGAAAACGGTCAGATTGAAACAACCGTTACAAGAGCTAAGGAAGTTCGTGCTGTAGCAGAAAAGATGATTACTATCGGTAAAAATAATGATCTGCACTCCAAGCGTCAGGTATTCGCATACGTAACAAAGGAATCCGTTGCAAAGAAACTTTTCGACGAGATTTCACCCAAGTATGCAGACAGAAACGGCGGTTACACACAGATTGTGAAAATCGGACCCCGTCGTGGTGACGCTGCTGAAATGGCTATTATCAAGCTCGTTTAATTGGCAGACATATAAAAATATAACCGTTCTCTTTCGGGAGAACGGTTTTTTTTTGTTGTTTATTCACTTGTCTTAACAAAGCCCTCTGCTTTTTCGGGGCAGATGTTCTCAATAAATTTATATACCTGCAAAAGCATTATATCGTCGGTAACGCCGTTTACAGCCGATTCAATGTCATCTGTATCAAGTTCGTCATTAAGTTTCAGTTCAGTGTTTTTGACATTGAAACCTATTTCAAAACGGCGTATATATCCGCCTCTTGTGCGTTCGGAAACTATAGTATAGTAAAACGATTCCATATCTTCAAAATTGACTGTATATTCAAACCACAGCCATTTCCAGCGGATTTTTTCCGTATCGTATTCAACGGTTGTTTTTCTAGAATCAATATAAAAACCGATTCCGATAATAAGAAATAAAAATCCCATTGACAGCAACATCGCAAATTTCGGTATGATATAACATACAGAAAGCATGAAGATAACCCATAAAACCGTAAGAAATATTGCGATTCCTTTTATAAAGTCTGGTGCGTAGTTTACTTGTATTTTATTCATATTGACCACTGCTACTCAAAATATGGACAAACATACCCATATTGAGAAAATTCCTGCTTCAACCTGTATGTTTTTGTATCAGAACTAAATACTACTCACATTTTTTCTACAGTCCACAGGCGTGAA
>JAGAQS010000070.1 GCA_017622635.1 Ruminococcus sp.
AAATTGGGATATTTCAATCTGGAATAAGTTTTTCTATGACAAATGCGAAAGTATTGAAAATATAATCGGTTCAATGATATGTATCTGGGCAGAAGAACCGGAACACTCTGACGTAAATGATATTTTCAATTCTGTTACAAGAATGTATGATGCTATGGTCATAAAAAATAAACTCATATAATCATAAAGAAAAAAGCTGTATTCTCATGGCAATCACATCATAAATATGCAGTTTTCAACTTTGATATAGTTCGGATATTGTTAAATATTTAAAAGTTTATTACGTATTTTCGGGTTTAAACAAATAAAGCATAATATGGTATAATAAAAATACGAGAAAAGCAAAAGAAGTCACAAGACGAAAATGTCCGATATGCGACAAAACAGAACATCAACGTAACTGTAGGAAAAAACGTTTGGGGAGATAGAGGTGTTTTTGTACAGAGTGAAGAAAATACTATACCCTCAACCTGAAGATACGGAAATATTCCGGAGAAGTACGTGAACAGGCAATAAAAACCTATTATGCAGGAACAAACGGTCGAGGTGTAGGCAAAATTTTCGGTTTCAATAAATCAAATGTATATAACCGGATAAAAAAACTGAGAAAAATAAAGTTAAATTTTTTGCAAACATTTTAAACTTGGCGAACTGTACCAGTTTAAAGGCAGAAAAGGAACTTCTGAAACCAGTGAAAATATTTATTTAATAATGATGATAAGCCGTGAATCCCGTCAGATTGTGGGATTTGATGTAGCTTTTGACAAATTGCCTGAAAGGATTCAGAATATTGTTGATAATTCACAAGAGGTAGATTTTTACTACACAGATGGATATTTTGGATATATTGATATTGTTTATGCTGGTAAACACATTCGTAATGTAAATGATAGAAAAGACACTCATAATGTTGAAAGTATGAATGCTGATTTACGATATTATATTCTTGTCTTTGCACGAAAAATCAGATGTTTCTACCGAAAAAATCGAAACACTTTATGCTGTTGTGACTGTATCTGTTGATGCTTATAGTCATTTTGATTTAACTAAATATAAATACTATCATCGTAAGAAAAACGGTGATATTTTTTTATTTAACGAAAGGAATGATTAAAATGTATGAAATCATTAATGATGTACCTTTGAAAATCAAGGAGTACAAAGGACAGCGTGTTGTAACATTCAAAGACATCGACACAATACATAACAGACCTGAGGGAACAGCAAGAAAACGTTTCAATGATAACAGAAAACACTTTATTGAGGGTGAGGATTTCTTTATTGTAAACCAAGCGTCCGAAATTCGGACGCTTGGTATAACAAGACCTCAGGGAGGTACGCCGTCAAGTGTTATTCTTGTCACGGAATCAGGCTACCTTATGCTTGTTAAGTCTTTCACAGACGACCTCTCATGGAATGTACAAAGACAGCTTGTAAAGACATATTTCAGGGTACAGGAAATCAAAAATGCAGATATAGAAAAGATTGTAAACACCACAGTTGAAAAAGCCGTAAGCGAAATTGTTAGAATAAATTTTTGTCAAACTTCATATTGACATTTTATGTATAGTGTGGTATTATAGTAATAGGGCATACTGCCCACCGTCTGAAAAAGGTTTGCCGACCTCAATCAGACACCATAACAGAAGTTACCATCAATAACTTTGTAATAGCTTGTGAACAATATACCCTATGACTTTGTAATTATATCATATAGGGTTTATTTTGTCAAGAGTTTTTCACTGTCGGTAACTTTTGTTATTGACGGTTTTTTTATTTAACGAAAGGAATGATTATGATGAAAAATTTAAAGATTAATCCCATTGAACAGAGCGGTCAGCGTGTTCTTACAACTGCACAACTTGCAGAAGCTTACGAAACAGACAGCAAAATTATTATCAAAAACTTTAATCGTAATAAATCAAGATACATTGAAGGTGTACATTTTTATTGTCTTACCGGCAATAAATTAAAGGAATTTTTTGCAAACGTCAATTTGACGTTTACAAATTCAAGCAAAATCCGCACGCTTTACCTTTGGACAGAAAAAGGTGCGTTACTTCACGCCAAAAGTCTTAATACTGATAAAGCGTGGGAAGTCTATGAATTTCTTGTTGATACATATTTCAGGGTACAGGAAATCAGTAATTCATATACTGAACTTATTGGTGTTATACGTAAAAATTTAAATGAAGATATGGAAAGCATTATAAAATCAGCAGTCAAAGAAGCTGTAACGGAAGCAGTAAGCGAAACTGTAAAAGTGCTGTCACCATTCCTTACACTTGCACCTGTTGAAAAAGACAATGTTAAGACAATTGAAAAGAAGTACAAATACAGTTCGTCAAAGATATTCAGGCTTTCACCGGAAATCAGGGAACAGGTTGACAATATGATTATTTCGGGAAATTATTCATGTCAGAAAATAGCCGATTTTATAGAAAAAAATACGGGCATGACGATATCGTACATGACCGTAAGCAGATATATGAAAAAATATTTTAAGTTTTAACGGAAAGTCAGTTCTTTTTCAAAAAAACTGTGTCTTGTGAGCATTGCCAGTGTCATTGAAATATTTTCGTTATGTACGATAATATTTTCGGGTACATTCAAATGAACCGACGCAAAATTCAGAATATATTTTATACCTGAGTCTGTCATTATATTGCATACTTCCTGTGCGGATTTTTCGGGAACGGTAATAATACCTGTTTTTATATTTTGGTTCAGGCAGAAATTTTTCATTTCGCTTATATGGCGTACAGGTTTTCCGTTTATGTCAGTTCCCGTAATTTTTTCATTGCAGTCAAAACCACATACAATGTCAAAGCCGTAATCTGCGAAACTGTCCGAGCCGAGCATAGCCCTGCCCAGATTTCCGACACCTGCCACAATAACACCGTCATGGTTTTCAAAGCCGAAAAAGTGACCGATATCGTTTATAAGTTCGGCAGTAACGTATCCTGTTCTCGGACGACCGCCACGACTTACAGAAGCGAGGTCTTTTCTTACCTGAACATCATTAAGACCAAGAGCGTCCGCAATGGCAGTGGCGGAAATATTGCCTGATTTTCTGTTTTCGGGAAGAGAAACAAGGTAGTTGAAATATAACGGGAGACGCTGTAATGTCTGTGCAGTTACATTTTTAGCCAATTTACAGACCTCCCTTTGATTTTTTCATACAACAGGATTTTCACGTTTTTATTTTTTCTGAATATATTCGTCCATAGCGGCGGCAGCGGTTTTTCCCGCACCCATAGCAAGTATTACTGTTGCTGCACCTGTAACGGCATCACCGCCTGCATAAACGCCCTCTTTTGAGGTGAGACCGTTTTCGTCGGCAATAATTCCGCCCCACTTTTGAGTGTCGAGACCGTCTGTAGTGGATTTTATAAGCGGATTGGGTGATGTACCGATAGACATAATAACGCTGTCTGTTTCGATTTCAAAGAATGAATCGGGAACGGGTACAGGTTTTGCTCTGCCTGAAGCATCGGGTTCTGAAAGTTCCATTTGCTGACATACTATACTTTTAACCCAGCCTTTTTCGTCGGACTTGATTTCAACGGGATTTGTAAGGAATTTGAAAATAATTCCCTCCTCCTTGGCGTGTTCAACTTCTTCGGCACGTGCAGGGAGTTCGTTTTCTGTACGTCTGTAGACAATATAAACTTCCGCACCCATTCTCTTGGCACAGCGTGCAGCGTCCATGGCAACATTACCGCCACCGACAACAACAGCTTTTTTTCCTGCCTGAACAGGTGTCGTACCGTCGGGTCTGTATGCTTTCATGAGGTTTATTCTTGTAAGAAATTCGTTTGCGGAGTATACACCGCTGAGGTTTTCGCCCTTGATGTTCATAAATCTCGGAAGTCCCGCACCTGAACCTATGAACACACTTTCAAATCCCTCTTCTTTCATAAGTTCGTCTATTGAAACAGTTTTGCCGACAACTGTATTTGTTTCGATTTTAACACCGAGTTCCTTAAGTCCGTCAATCTCTTTCTGAACGATTGTTTTCGGAAGTCTGAACTCAGGAATACCGTAAGACAATACACCGCCTGCGACATGAAGAGCTTCAAAAACTGTAACGTCGTAACCTTTTTTTGCAAGGTCACCTGCACAGGCAAGTCCCGACGGACCTGAACCGATAACAGCGACTTTGTGACCGTTTGGAACAGGTTTTTCAACGGAAGTTTTATTCAGTGCGTTGTGACGGTCTGCAACAAATCTTTCAAGTCTGCCTATTGCGACGGGTTCGCCCTTTATTCCTCTTACACACCTTTTTTCACACTGTGTTTCCTGTGGGCATACTCTGCCACATATGGCAGGGAGTGAACTTGATTCTGTGATAATTTTATAGGCTTCTTCAAAGTTTCCCTCTGCTACCTGATGAATGAATGACGGTATATCTATCTGAACCGGACAACCCTGTGTACAGGGTTTATTTTTGCACTGTAAACATCTTTTTGCTTCGTCAATAGCCTGTTCTTCCGTGTAGCCGAGAGCTACTTCGTCAAAGTTCTTGTTTCTTACGTCCGGATTCTGCACGGGCATTTCGTTCTTTTTTAATGACATATTCGGCATTTTACTTTACCTCCTGATTGAAAAGATTGCAGGTGTCCTCATGTGCCTTTCGTTCAAACGGCTTATACATTGCACCACGTTTCATTGCCTCATCAAAGTCTATAAGATGACCGTCAAATTCAGGGCCGTCAACACAGGCGAACTTTGTTTCACCACCGACTGTAAGGCGACAACCTCCGCACATTCCCGTGCCGTCAATCATTATGGGGTTCATTGACGCAACGGTAGGAATTTCGTACTGTTTTGTAAGCTGACATACAAACTTCATCATTATAAGCGGACCTATTGTTATAACTCTATCGTACTTCTCACCGTTTTCTATAAGCTTTTTAAGTGCGTCGGTGACAAGACCCTTTTCACCTGCCGAACCGTCGTCAGACATAAGAATAAATTTTGAACTTGATGCTTTAAATTCATCTTCGAGAATTACCAAATCCTTGTTTCTGAATCCTACTATTGAATGTACTTCAACGCCGAGTCCGTGAAGTTTCTTTGCAACGGGGTAAGCTATGGCACAGCCCACACCTCCGCCGACTACTGCGACTTTTTTAAGACCGTCTGTTTCCGTTGCACGTCCGAGAGGTCCTACAAAGTCATGCAGGCAGTCACCCTCATTCATATGATTGAGTTTTTCAGTAGTAGCACCCACAATCTGGAATATAATTGTAATAATACCGTTTTCACGGTCATAATCGGCAATGGTAAGCGGAATACGTTCTCCGTTCTCATCAGTTCGTAAAATAATAAACTGTCCCGGTTCACATTTTTTTGCAACTTTCGGGGCGTGGATTTTCATAAGGGTAACAGTCGGATTAAGACTTTTCTTTTCTAAAATTTCAAACATTGTCCTTTCTTTCCTTTCACAAAAATGTGCCGTCCCATAACGGACGGCATCAGGATTATAAATATTATATCACATGATTCTGTCACATGGAAATATAATATTTTAATATCGATATTCTGTTATCGATATTGAAAGTGTTAAAACAGATTTATCAAAATATATAATCTGCACAAAAATTCTTCAATGTAAAGGTTCTGCAATATCACCGTACTTATACACAAAGAATAGTTATATTCCGTTTTTTATATGTCAGATTAACGGTATTCTGCAAATGCCGCTTCGTTGCGGACTTCATAGAACTTGTTTACAAGACGCAGTTCCATATCTGAAAGTTTATGACCTGTGGAATATATCAGCATATCCTTGAAACTGTTGTCACGGAAATCGCATTTTCTCTGAACAAGATTATATTTTCCGCAAAGGCTTTTCGGTACAGGAGAATCAAGCATGAATGAATTGGGAACGGAAAGCAGAAAATCCAATGCACCGCCTCTGTCGTACATACATACTTTTCTTACGGGAATATCGGCAGGACGGTTTGCGGCAAAAAGTTTTTCCACAGCCCCCGAAACATATGGCACAGCGTCGTCGCCCTGTGTAAGTTCAATATATTTACAGGAAAGTTCGGAATATTGCAGATTTTCGGAATGTGCGGCAGGGTGTTCGTCCGACATTACCGCCAACATTTCAAACTCCCACAGTAATTTACTGCTTAAATTTTTTTCGTCAAGAAAATCGGCGAAATATTTTTCATGTGCGGTATTGAATCTTACTATTCCGAAATCGTAACCGTTATCACGGACATTTTCTATAGTACGCAGTGAATTTGTTTCACAGAAATAAACTTCCATATCGTCGGAATTGGCTGTTTCTGCGATATATTCGGAAAAAGCCTTTGAAATATACCCTGTTCTCGGTACGGATATACGGAGTTTGTTGTTTTTATATTTTTCAGGTGAATGTATAGCTTCCATGTTATCTATCTGCATAAGAACCTGTTTGGCGTATCCTAGAAATTTCAGTCCTTGGTCAGTCGGTATAACGCCTTTTGAAGTACGTCGGAATATGGTTATTCCGAGAGTATTTTCGAGTTCTTTTATAGCTTTGCTCAGATTAGGCTGAGCCATGTACAGATTTTCGGCAGCCTGAGTGATTGAACGTGTCTTTTCAATTTCGACCGCATACCTGAAATGAAGTGTATTCACAGCCTTGCCCTCCTTTTATTCATCTGTTATTTTTTGCTGTCAGGGGTTATTTCCTCAACACTCCAGTGTTTTACTTTGGGTTTCTTTACTTCTTCAGCAACAGGCACTTCCTCCTGCGGTTCTTCTTCCGGTACAAAAGTACTTTCGGGAATATCTTTCACGGGTCTGCACGGATTTCCTACAGCAACAACGCCTGACGGAATATCTTTGGTTACGACACTTCCTCCGCCTATTACAACATTGTCACCGATAGTCACCCCCGGCATAACACAGACGTTTCCGCCAATCCATACATTACTGCCGACTTTTATCGGTTTTGCATATTCAAGACCTGCATTGCGTGCCTTGTAGTCAAGCGGGTGACCTGCCGTATAGAATCCGCAGTTAGGACCTATGAAAACATTGTCGCCGAAAATAACTTCCGCACAGTCAAGAATCACAAGATTGTGATTTGCGTAGAAATTATCACCGAGTATTATATTATAGCCGTAGTCACAGAAAAAATTCGGTTCAATCCATGTATTCTCACCCTTTAAAGCAATAATTCTGCTCAGCAGTCTTTCTTTTTTCTGAAAGTCGTTATAAGTAGCGGAGTTATATTCCGCACAGAGTTTTTTCACGCTTATTCTGTCGGAGGTAAGTTCCTTGTCACCGCCGTTATAGAGTTCACCTGCCTGTAATTTTTCCTTTTCGGTCATGATGACCCTCCTTTACATTTTACTGCCTTTTGAACCGAAACTACCGCCCATAGCAAGTATATTTGTATCAAATGAATAGTTTATCTTTTCGCCCATTCTGTAGCGTTTAAGTGCGAGCTGTATCATTCTTTCAAGGAGTTCGGAATATTTTACACCCTTTGGCTCCCAGAGATAGAATGCAAGCGAACCCGGAATAGTATTTATTTCATTTATGTAGATTGTTGAAGAGTCCATGTCAATCATGAAGTCTATACGTGTAACGCCGTTACAGCCGAGATAACGGAAAGCGTCAACAGCGGTTTTTCTTATAAATTTGTCCTGTTCGGGAGTAATGTCGGCAGGGATTTTTCTTTTGAGGGTAGCCATTCCCTTACTTCCGCCCGACTTTCCGCCACCAACGTACTTCTGTTCAAAACTTAAAATATCCTCGTCACTTGCCTGCACAGGTTCTTCACAGACTGACGCTTCTGCCGATTCACTGTCACCGACTACAGAACAGTTTATTTCTTTGAGATTTACAACGGCAGGTTCAACAAGTATTCTGTCGGAAAATTCAAAAGCGTTTTCCATTGATTTTATAAGAGAGTCCCTGTCGGAAGCTTTGGAAATGCCTACGCTTGAACCGAGATTTATAGGTTTTACAATTACGGGATAACCGAATTTTGATTCAACTTTGTCTGCACATTCTTCAATTCTGCCAATTTCAAATGCCGAGAATCTGCAACAGTCAAGAACGGGGAAACCTGCTTCCTTGAGCAGAATTTTCATGACGAATTTATCCATACCCACAGCCGACGCAAGAACGTCACAGCCTACATACGGTATATCGAGAGTGTGAAGATAACCCTGTAAAGCACCGTCTTCAACATTAGTACCATGAACAATAGGGAAAGCAATATCAACGTCTGAAATGAGGTTAGAACCGAATTTTTTCATTTTCTGACGGATAAGCTGAACTTTGCCCTCACTTCTTACAAAAACACAGGCAGTACATTCTTTTAAGAGTTCGGGAATATCTCTGAATGAGTTTATGTCAAAAAGTTTTTCACCTGTCCAGAATTCATTCTGTTTTGTCATGTAGACGGGAATGATATTATATTTTTCCTTGTTCATGCTTGCCATAGCCTGAACAGCCGAAATAACGGATACTTCATGTTCGACGCTTTTTCCGCCGAACAGAACAGCAAGATTGATTTTCATAATAAAAATTACTCCTTTTATATAAATTAATAATTGTCGGGCAGGTCGTTTTCAAGAAGGACGATTTTTTTCTTGTCTGTCCTGTATTCCTGAACTTTTGCGAGAGCCTCGTTTAAACCGTCGGCAACATAGACATTGTTCATATCATAGCCTGCATCTTTTATGCCGTTGTAGATAGGTACTGTCTGATTTTTTCCGACAAGTACAATATAATCACAGGCTTTGGCTGCCTCCTGTCCGAACTCAAAATTAAGTTCCTCCTGTTTTGCACCGAGTTCAACCATACCCGGCGTAACGAGTATTCTGCACGCGTCAAAAAGTCCGAGAACGTTCAAAGCTGCACGACAGCCGTTGGGGTTTGAGTTGTAGGCATCGTCGATATAAGTGAGGTTACCGCCTTTGTCGAGAAGCTGAAGTCTGTGCGGTACGGGGGAAATACGTTTGACGGGAAGCAAGAGTTTTTCAAGAGGTATTCCTATACCGTGACAGTACGCAATCGCACCGAGAACATTCTGTACATTGTGTTCACCAAGTAACTTCATGGTGAAACGACAGCTTTCACCGTCAGGGGTTGTGACAGTAAATTCCGTTCCCCTGTCAGATACGGAAATATCGGTTGCACGGTAGTCATTATGTTCCTGTAAACCGTACATAACGGCATTTTTATACTGTGGTGCTTTTTTGCGGATAAGTTCGTTGTCACCGTTTAAATAAATTTTACCGCCTACCGCCTGAACACTGTCGGCAAGTTCAAACTTTGTGTTGACAACGTTTTCAATTGAACCGAAAGTTTCAAGATGCTGAGGTCCTACAGATGTTATAATAGCGTCATGTGGGTGTGCGATTTCACAAAGTTCCTTTATTTCGTGTACACGTCTTGCACCCATTTCACAGATAAAATATTCATGTGTGGGTTTAAGGTGCTGACGTACTGTAATGGTTATGCCCATAGGTGTGTTGAAACTTTCGGGAGTCTTGAGAGTGTTATACTGTGAACTCAGCAACTCGCTTAAATAAAACTTCATGCTTGTTTTGCCGTAACTGCCTGTAATGCCTATTTTGTGTAGGTCAGGCATTTCGGACAGGATTCTTTTAGCGTCGTTTATATACCAGTGCTGTATATATGTTTCAAGTGGCTTGTTTATAAGATTTGACAGCGGCACAAGCAAAGGCGTTAAATAAAGTGCGGAGTTTACCATAATAAACGGCAGAATATTATTGAACGGTTTCCATTCGTAACATTTGCACGGTGTACTTCCGGAAATCGTACCTACTGCAAACATTACAGCAACCAGTATAAAGAATGTAACCATCATTCTTTTTACACGGGCGGTGTATTTCAACGGTTTCTTGAACTTCTTTGACGGCTTGTTCATGACCGCAAAAAGTGCATTAAGTACTGCAAAAACAATCAGAAACGACATATTATAGCCTGTTACAAGTATGATAAACTGTCCCGCAAAAAGTACAAGCGGAAAAATATATCTTTTAAAATTCTTTTTCATCCACCATGAATGTTCGGGGGTTTTGTAGCCGTTCAGCTGTAGCATATGAAATTCCCTTAAGCTGAAAAAGACAATCCCGACAAGCGTTATAACGGCGTATATGCAGAAAAATAAAGTATACATTAAATAATCAGTCTCCTTAATCTTCAATCTTCAGGAATGAACACATAACACGGTTAAAAGTGTACTGCTGTTCAAGGAAAGAATAATGTCCCGCATTTTCGAGTTTTACAAGTCCCGAATCCTTGATTAGTTTTTCCATTTTTTCGCCGTCTGAAAGGGGAGTAGCCGTATCGTTAACGCCCCATACAAGCAGTGTCGGGCACTTTATATTCGGAATCAGAGGCTCTAAATCTTCGTTTACAACTTTTACAAGAACCTGTCTCATTAACGGAGAGGCGGCGGCATAGTCGGCACTGCCCATTTTCTTACGGAAATTCTCCAGTGCGTCGGGAGCGATTTTCTGAACAAGTCCCGTAGACAGAAAAGCTTTTCCGATTTTGTAATAGTAAGTACGGAAACTTTTTTTGTTGGATTTAGGGGGCATAATTCCCGCACTGTCAACAAGTATAACCTTACTTATATTGAACGGCAGGTTTTTACGGCTGTTGAGTTTTATAATCACACGTCCGCCGAAAGAGTGACCCAGAAACATAATATTTTTGTTGTCATAGTCTTTCAGGAAGTCAATGACGAAATCAACATAGTCGTCAACACACCACGCCGACGGCGGTTCTTCACTCTCACCAAACCCCGGCATATCCATTGCAACAACGGTATATTTTTTTGAAAGCAATTCAATCAGATTTGCGAAAAGTTTTATATTGCTTCCCCAGCCGTGAAGAAGTACTATTAAATCCCCCGACCCTTTCTGTTCATAATTTATCTTGATATTATTTACTGTTTTGTACATTTGTTATCTCCATAAGTTTAAATTCAGGCGTTCAATACATTCTATACATACGAATATACATAATATGCCAACAGTTTAATTATATCATGCAGGAAAGTCAATGTCAATTATCAAAGGTGAAGAAAATATTGTGATTTCAGGGCGGAATATGTGGGAAATTTCAGTTTATTCTTTCAACAGTGATTTTCTTTGTATTCTCATCGTACAGCATTGAAACAACGGGTTTTGAAAAATCTATATTATTGTAATTGTTTTCAAATGTAACATCTGCCGAAATATATACGTCCGCATAATATTCAGTAAGTTTCATATCGTTGTGTATTCCCGAATAATCAGGGATATATATAACCGTTCCGTCGGGGATTACATCGAAGTATTTGGAGGAAACGGCTTTTTCAAAAGCCTTGTACCTGTCAAGGTTCTTGTTAAAATAAGTATTCCATGCGGTATTGCCGAGTGAACATACAAGCGTAACCAATGCCACACAGACACTAAACACTTTTTCAACAGACTTTTCAACATTTCCACGTTTAAATGTTGAAAACAAAGTGACCGCAAGCATAATCATAAAGAAATAGCTGTAGAATGACGGTACATATGAATAGGCGTTCTGTTTTGCCCAGTAGGTATATTTTTCGGTAAGACTTATAAGAACGTTCGGAACAATCATTCCCGAAATACACAAAACCACCGACGGTGCGGTTTTTTCGGTTTTTTTTATTTTGGGGAATACCCTGTAAAATGCCGTACCTGCAATTATGGGTGCGAGAATATTCCACAGGTTTAAAGAGTGAATAAATTCATTCCATGTTATATACTTTTTCAGGAGCATTGCAAGTGACGGCAACATAGGTGTCATGCCCAGAGAGAATTTAAAAAGTGCAAGTAAACTCATTAGCGGGTTTTTGAGAAAAAATGTTGTACCGTCGTAGTATGACGGATAAAAATGTCGCCACAACACATATACTGCAAGATAGACAAAAAGAAATATTCCGTGAAAAAAAACGTCTTTTATCATATATTTTATACGACGGCTGAATTTTTCGTTTCTGTTTCTGTAGAGTGAAATTCCTGCAAACATCAGAAAAAAATACTGTCACAGCTTCATACATGAAACAGGCTGTAAAAAACAGTATGGAACTTGTTATTTTGTGTCGTAATTTGTCGTATTTCAGATATTTTATATACAGGTCAAGTGAAAACAGAATAATTCCTATCGGCAACTGGTGTGCAAAGGTATATGCCACAAAAAGATTATGCTGATTTGATATACACGCAAATGAGATAAACAGCAGACAGGCAAGATATGCGTTATAACGTCCGGAATTGTTTTTTATAAGTACATAAAGACCGCTCATGTTGAAAAGTACCGATATTGCTGAAAAAATTCTCACCGCAGTAACAGAATGAAAATAATAGGGTATCCATAGCAGAAATGTCATGGGGATATGACTTATTCTGCCGTTAACCGCATAACTTTTTACAGTTCCGACAAGGTCACCGTGCAGAACCTCCGCATATGTCAGTATATCGTCATGTACAGTCAGTACACTTTCTGACGTTGTGAAAAAATATGACAGAAATAAAATTATAATACCTGCAATGAGGAAAGTTTTTTCAGAAACCGAACTCTTCATAATCCTCCCTTATAAAACGGTGATATGTGATGTGGATATGACCGTCTATTTCTTCTTCCATAGCAATACAGTATAGATATTCGTCGGGTTTTCCGTCGGCAAAGTAAACAAGATAGTCAAATTCGCCGTTGTGTTTTTCTTCAATAACAACACTGTCGGAATATTTTCTGAATACGGACATAACATCATCAAATGAAACACCGTGTTTACGGACAGTATTTACAAATTCTTCAATAAATTCAAATCCACTTAAATTATTTA
The DNA here is from genome assembly GCA_017622635.1 of Ruminococcus sp. Taxonomy (GTDB): domain Bacteria; phylum Bacillota; class Clostridia; order Oscillospirales; family Ruminococcaceae; genus Ruminococcus. The sequence goes on from JAGAQS010000070.1 coordinate 12,851, forward strand.
CATAAGCCGTACCCTCAGCCGATACGGTTATACAGAAACCGTCTTTTATGGGACGGAATGTTGTTTCTCCCAGTCTCTCACGGCAGTTTACCGCAAAATTTTCAAGTGTCGTTTTCATACTGTCGGTATCAAGATTTTCACCGATAAGATGATTGAGTGAACTCAGTGTATAATTAAAACTCATGGGTCTGTTTTCAAAACCGAGTTTTATTTGTGCCTCTTTTATGTTGTCGGTGATGTTTTTTTCAAGTCTTTCGTAATTCATAATAATTTCCTCCTTTTTGAATTATATATATTATATCACTCTTTTCCGCATTATTCAATATTGTACATATAAAGATTTTATCTTTTTACTTATTAAAGGGAAAATGGTTTTTCAGTGAAATTTACAAAAACTATTTATACATTATTGCTAAAATACAAAGATTAATTTCGTTATTCAGTATTTGGAGATATTGCACAAATTATATTGACTTTTTTATGTTATTGTGATAAAATTAAATTGGCATAATATTATGTTTGAAAATATTTAATATGGGAGTTACAAAACAATCAATAAAAATATTGACAATTGTGTTTATATGTGTTATAATATACCCATATAATGAGGTACAATCAGGATATTGTGCTTTCGTGTACCTGTATCACATTAAGCGAAAACCAAGCGTTGATACAGAG